>NZ_JBUXLH010000006.1:0-129890 GCF_055193055.1 Moraxella sp. I5G
CTTTTGCATTTTACTTGGGTTTTAACTAATGTATAAACGTAAAAAAGATATTTTATTCAAAAAGTTTTTTGTTATTTAAAAAAATAACATGATATAATTGGCAGCTTTTACACTTTCCAACAAAAGATATATTTATCAAAATACATCCTATTTTTATTGAGTTTTTATGTCAAACAACATTCAAAATTTGCGTAACATTGCTATTATTGCCCATGTCGACCATGGTAAAACGACTTTGGTGGATAAATTACTTCAACAATCGGGAGCTTTAGGGGAACGGGTTGGCGAAATAGAGCGAGTAATGGACTCTAATGCTCTTGAGAGTGAAAGAGGTATTACTATTCTTGCTAAAAATACAGCCATTACTTGGTTAGATAAGCGTACAAATATCACTTATCGTATTAATATTGTAGATACTCCCGGTCATGCTGATTTTGGTGGCGAAGTTGAACGAGTGATGTCTATGGTGGATTGTGTATTATTATTGGTGGACTCTCAAGAGGGCCCTATGCCACAAACTCGTTTTGTTACACAAAAAGCTTTTGCACGTGGATTAAAACCAATTGTTATTATCAATAAAATTGATAAACCTTCAGCCCGAGCAGATTGGGTAATTGATCAAGTATTTGACTTATTTGATAATTTAGATGCTAGTGATGAACAACTTGATTTTCCAATAGTTTATGCTTCGGGCATTAATGGTATTGCGGGACGAGAACCTGACCAATTAGCTGAAGATATGACCCCTTTGTTTGAAACCATTGTTGATATTGTTGAACCACCTAAAGTTGATATTGATGGTGCATTTCAGATGCAAATTTCAAGCTTGGATTACAATAGTTTTGTTGGTGTGATTGGAGTTGGTCGCATTCAAAGGGGTCAAGTTAAAACCAATACACCAGTAGTAGTAATTGATAAAGACGGTAATACAAGAAATGGTCGTATTTTAAAAATTATGGGTTATCATGGACTTGAGCGTGTTGATGTGGATTCTGCTCAGGCGGGCGATATTGTTTGTATTACTGGCATTGATAATTTAAATATTTCAGACACTGTATGTGATCCAAAGGCAGTAGAAGCCTTACCAGCTTTATCAGTTGATGAACCAACAGTTTCTATGACCTTTCAGGTGAATGACAGTCCTTTTGCAGGACGTGAGGGTAAATTTGTAACCTCACGTAATATTCGTGAGCGACTTGGTCGCGAATTGATTCATAATGTGGCTTTACGTGTTGAGGATACAGACAGTCCTGACCGCTTTAAAGTTTCTGGGCGTGGTGAACTGCATTTATCAGTTTTGATTGAAAATATGCGTCGCGAAGGTTTTGAGTTGGGTGTCTCTCGACCAGAAGTGATTATGAAGGAAATTGATGGCGTTATTCATGAACCTTATGAAAATGTAACTTTTGATGTAGAGGAACAACACCAGGGCGCTGTAATGGAGCAGATGGGCAATCGCAAAGGTGAATTGACCAATATGGAAGTGGATGGAAAAGGTCGAATTCGCATCGAGGCAATCGTGCCATCGCGTGGCTTGATTGGTTTTCGCTCAGAATTTTTAACCATGACTTCAGGCACTGGCATTATGACCTCAAGTTTCTCACATTATGGTCCAACCAAAGAAGGTACTGTTGCTAAGCGTCAAAATGGCGTACTGATTTCTATGGTTACAGGAACTTGTTTGGGCTACGCCTTATTTAGTTTGCAAGAGCGTGGAAGACTCTTTGCTAAACCGCAACTTGAGGTTTATGAAGGCATGATTGTTGGGATTAATTCACGTGGTGATGATATGGTGGTTAATCCAACCAAAGCCAAACAATTGACCAATATTCGTGCATCTGGCTCTGATGATGCGATTATTTTAACTCCTGCTTTGGAATATACACTTGAGCAAGCTTTAGAATTTATTGAAGATGATGAACTTGTGGAGGTTACCCCAAAATCCATTCGTATTCGTAAACGTTATTTAACTGAAAACGACCGTAAGCGCCATAGTCGTAAAAAAGACTAGGTCGATTTAGTAAAATTAAAAACCACAATGAATTAATCATTGTGGTTTAATTGAATGCTTTATCAAGATTAATAATTGCAATGAAGTTGTGTTTATTTACAATAAATTACTCAACTAACAAAAAACCAAACTCAGCCTATTTTTATTGGTTGTTTTTTCGGATGAAATACACTAAAATGGCAACAATTTGGTAATAATAACCATTTTAATTATAACAAAATCTTAATATTGAGATATTTTATGAGTATTGCACAAGAATTTAAAGAGTTTGCATTAAAGGGCAATGTGATGGATTTGGCTGTCGGTGTTATTATCGGTGGCGCTTTTGGTAAGATTACCACGTCTTTGGTGGAAGATGTGATTATGCCTGTTATTTCTGCAATTATGGGCGGTCGAATTGATTTTAAAAATATGTTTATTACTTTAGGTAAAGTGCCAGATGGTACTGAAATGACTTATGAGGCATTAAAAGCTGCTGGTGTACCAATGCTTGCCTATGGTAATTTTATCACTATTGTGATTAATTTTGTTATCTTAGCATTTATTGTATTTATGCTTGTTAAAACCATGAATAAAATGCGTAAAGCCGAAGAAGCTCCAGCTGCCCCAGAAGCTCCGCCTGCTCCATCTGAAGAAGTGCTTTTACTGCGTGAGATTAGTGCAAAATTAGATAAAAAATAAGTAATATTAAAAAAATCCCATCTTTAGGTGGGATTTTTATTTGACAAAACTAAGGCAAAGCGATATTTTTTTCAAATAATTTTAAAGTTACCACCTTGCCAGATAAAGATTGAGTTGAAAAACGGTAGGTCTTTTTGGTAGCAGCATTTTTTAAAACTGTAACATCAGCAGAATCGCCATCAACCAGTAATGAAGTAGTAAAGCCTTGATTATCAACCAAATAAAAATTGCGAGCATGATACAGATTGGTTAATCGCACAATTTTATCTGTTTTATTTCTAAATACAAGTGTAAATTCATAACCACCCGCTTTAGCTTGACCAGACTCAACTTGAATATCTAAATAATTATGATAGTTGCCGTCAGCAATAACGATTGCCCCATCAGGGCTTGTCGTAGATGTGCGACCTGTATCCATGCCTTTTTGTACGCCCGTTAAGACGTCTTTGGTACCACTGACGATTTTTGCGGTAGTTTTTGATGCCCACTGCGTGAGTTTAGATTCGCCAGCATACACATGATTAAATGATGATACTAATAAAGCTAAAAACGCAATACTGTATTTTTTCATAATATCTCCAAATATTTAAAACCTTAATATTGCCTTAAAAATCAGCAATCATATAAAATAATTATGTTGTAATAAACAAAATAATTTTAAAGGGTATAATAAAAAAAATCAATATTAATAATAGGTTAGAAATTAAACATCATATTAATGCAGTTTAACATGACACTATTTTATTAAAATAAATAAAACCACTTATCTGAAAATAAGCGGTTTTATCGGATAATTTAGACTGATTTTTAGTGTGATTAGATGAGCCGACCTTTTTGAGAGATGGCTTGATTTAATAACTGACTAAATTCTGTCAAACTCATGGTGCCTAAGTTCTCACCTTCACGAGTACGCACATTGACTGTGCCATCTGTCATTTCTTTATCACCAACAACAAGCATAAACGGGATACGCTCCAAAGTGCGTTCACGGATTTTAAAACCAATTTTTTCATTACGCAAATCAGTGATGGCGCGGAAATTTTGCGCTTTTAGAGTATTAACAATATCTTGACAATAACCAGCCTGTTTGTCAGTAATGTTCATCACAACAACTTGGGTTGGAGCAAGCCAAGCTGGCATAAATCCAGCGTAGTGCTCAATCAACATGCCAATAAAGCGCTCAAACGACCCTAAAATTGCACGATGAAGCATCACAGGACGTTCTTTATCGCCATTTTCATTAATAAAATCAGCATCTAAGCGCTCTGGTAAGTTAAAATCAAGCTGGAGTGTACCACACTGCCACATGCGACCTAAACAGTCTTTTAGACTAAACTCAATTTTAGGACCATAAAACGCTCCTTCACCTTCTTGAAGTTCCCATGCAAGCCCTGCATCATCCAAAGCATCGGCAAGACCTTTTTCAGCGGCATCCCACAACTCATCAGCACCGACTCTTTTTTCTGGACGAGTGGAAAGTTTCATGACCACATCATCAAAACCAAAATCTTTATAGACATTTAAAGTTAATTGAATAAAGTTTTGCGCTTCTTCTTTGATTTGGGCATTGGTGCAAAAAATATGAGCATCATCTTGAGTAAAACCGCGTACTCGCATGATACCATGAAGAGAACCTGATGGTTCATTGCGATGGCACGAACCAAATTCAGCAAGACGAAGTGGTAAATCGCGATAGGATTTTAAGCCTTGGTTGAATACTTGCACATGACAAGGGCAATTCATTGGCTTAATGGCATAATCCCGACTTTCACTATGGGTTGTAAACATATTTTCAGCATAATTTTCCCAATGCCCTGATTTTTCCCATAAACTTCTATCTACGATTTGTGGAGTTTTGATTTCAAGATAGCCATTATCTTTTTGGATTTGGCGCATGTATTGCTCTAAAACTTGCCAGATTGTCCAGCCGTTTGGATGCCAAAAGACCATGCCTGGCGCCTGTTCTTGTAAATGAAATAAGTCCAGTGCTTTACCAATTTTACGATGGTCACGTTTTTCAGCTTCTTCGATGCGTTTGATGTATTCATTCAATTGCTTTTTATCTGCCCAAGCAGTGCCATAGATGCGCTGAAGTTGTTCATTTTTGGCATCACCACGCCAGTACGCTCCACTGATTTTGGTCAGTTTAAATGATTTTAAGAAGCGAGTATTAGGTACGTGCGGTCCTCGGCACATATCAATATATTCTTGGTGATAATAAAGCCCCATAGCAGTTTCATTTGGCATATCATCAATCAAGCGCAGTTTATAATCTTCGCCACGTGCTTGAAACACAGCAATCACCTCATCGCGAGGCGTCATTTTTTTAATAACATCATAATCTTGATTAATCAGTTCCACCATACGCGCTTCAATGGCAGCCATGTCTTCAGGTGTAAATGGTTTTGGGCTGTAGATATCGTAATAAAAACCATCTTCAATCACAGGTCCAATCACCATTTTAACATCAGGATACAGTTGTTTTACCGCATGACCTAATAGATGAGCGCAAGAATGACGGATGATTTCCACGCCTTCTGCGTCTTTTGGTGTGATGATTTGTACGTGAGCGTCTTGGGTAATGGGGTCACAAGCGTCTTTTAACTGACCATTGACACGTCCAGCAACAGTTGCTTTGGCAAGACCTGCTCCAATACTTTGAGCGATTTCCATTACAGTTGTTGCGCCATCAAAATGTTTTATATTACCATCTGGTAAAGTAATTGCGACCATAATAAATCCTTTGGTGTAAGTCTAGCCAAACACCATAACAAAATAATCAATATAAAAATTCATTATATTACCATAATATTGATAAAAAATGTTTGGATTAACAAGGTGTTTATCAATTTTATTAATCAGTGCATTATTTATTTCGCATTAGAAATATTAAATGGATTTTGTTATACTGTTACTATTGACTTTTTAATTGATAATGAGTATCATTTTCAATTAAAAGTAAACCATATTGATTTATGGTTATATTGAGTTGTTTTAAGGAAAAGGCGATGAAGTTTTTAACATTATTTTTGGCTTGTATTGGTATTTGTTGGGCGATTTCAGGTTGTAACAAACCGCAAGAAACAACCCAAAATACAGCTCAAACCACTAAAAATGAGAAGTTTACTGTAGTAACCACCTTTACCGTGATTGCTGACATTGCTCAAAATGTTGCGGGCGATAAAGCGGTTGTAGAATCCATCACCAAAGCAGGGGCGGAGATTCATGATTATGAGCCAACCCCACAAGACATTGCTAAAGTGCAAAAAGCAGATTTGATTTTGTGGAATGGGCTGAATCTAGAGCGTTGGTTTGAAAAATTTTACCAAGATGCTAAAGATGTACCTGCAGTGGTGGTTACAGAAGGCATTACACCCATCAACATCAAAGAAGGTTCTTATAAGGATATGCCAAATCCGCATGCTTGGATGTCGCCATCTAATGCATTGATTTATGTAGAAAATATTAAAAATGCCTTGATAAAATATGACCCCGAGCACAAAGATGATTACATCAAAAATGCTCAAATTTACAGTGATAAAATTAAAGCATTAGACAAACCACTGCGCGAAAAACTGGATAAAATTCCAGCTGATAAACGCTGGTTGGTTACCAGTGAAGGGGCGTTTAGCTATTTGGCACAAGATTATAACCTAAAAGAAGCTTACTTGTGGCCTATCAATGCAGAGCAGCAAGGTTCGCCCAAACAGGTTAAAGATTTAATTGATGTAGTGCGCACCAATAAAATTCCTGTAGTATTTAGTGAAAGTACAATCTCAGATAAACCTGCCAAACAAGTTGCCAAAGAAACAGGGGCAAAATATGGTGGTGTGCTTTATGTGGATTCGTTGTCTGAGAAAGATGGCGCTGTACCAACTTATTTAGATTTATTAAATACCTCTGTTTCTACCGTTGTAAAAGGTTTTGAAGAATAAAGGTTTGATGATGAGTTTACCAACTACCATTGAAATCCATAATGTTACAGTACGTTATAATAACGGACATACTGCATTACACGATGTTAATGTTGCGCTTTATGGCGGCACAACTTGTGCTTTGGTGGGAGTGAATGGTAGTGGTAAATCCACCTTATTTAAAGTGATTATGGGGCTTGTAAAACCGCAGACAGGTGAGATTGTTTTGTGTGGATTGCCTATCAATCAAGCTTTAAAACAAAATTTGATTTCTTATGTTCCCCAAAGTGAAGAAGTGGACTGGCAATTTCCTGTGTCAGTTTATGATGTGGTAATGATGGGGCGTTATGGCTATATGAATTTTTTGCGCATCGCAAGGGAGCAAGATAAACAAAAAGTTGCCGAAGCAATGGCGCGGGTGGATATTAGCCATCTAAAAAACCGTCAAATTAGTGAACTATCAGGCGGTCAAAAAAAGCGCGTTTTTTTAGCGCGAGCATTAGCCCAAGAAAGTAAAATCATTTTATTGGATGAGCCTTTTACGGGAGTGGATGTTAAAACTGAAAAAGCTATTATGGATTTATTGGATGAACTGCGTAATTTGGGTCATTTAATTTTAATCTCTACCCACAATCTAGGAACAATTCCAGAATTTTGTGACCAAGTGGTTATGATTGACCGTACGATTTTGGCGGCAGGAAGCACTCAAAGTACTTTTACCCAAGCCAATCTTGAAAAAGTTTTTGGCGGTGTTTTGCGCCAGATTCGTTTGGCAGGTAAAGATTTGCATGATGACGACGACCATCGAGCGGTTACGATTTTGGCAGATGATGAAGTGCCAGCAGTGTTTTATGGTGTTCATGATGTCAAAAACCACAATCACAACACACCCATCAAGGTTGGCGGACAGCAAAATATGAATCAGCGTAAATTTATACCCAAGGAAGCTGTCAAAGATGATTGAAGTTTTGCTTGAGCCTTTTATATACAACTACATGGTAAAAGCGATTTTATTAAGCGCTTGTGTGGGCGGTGTATGCGCTTTTTTGTCAGCGTATTTGATGCTAAAGGGCTGGTCATTGATTGGCGATGCATTGTCTCACGCAGTTGTGCCGGGCGTAGCGATTGCTTATGCTTTGGGCTTGCCTTATGCAGTGGGCGCATTTTTTTCAGGAATTTTAGCAGCCTTGGCAATTTTATGGATAAAATCGATTACCAAACTGCGTGAAGATGCCATTATTGGGTTTATTTTTACCACATTTTTTGCATTGGGTCTATTTATTATTTCACTAAACCCAACTTCAGTTAATGTACAAGAAATTATTTTTGGTAATATTTTGGGCATCGCTGATGATGATGTTTGGCAAGTTGGCATAATTATGCTAATTTCTTTTATTTTTTTGCTGGTATACAACAAAGATTTGTTGCTGGTTTTTTTTGATGAAGTTCATGCCAAATCAATTGGGCTATCACCAAGATTGTATCAGATACTTTTTTTTAGTTTGTTAAGTGCTTGTGTGGTTGCAGCACTGCAAACTGTAGGGGCAATTTTGGTTATTGCTATGGTAATTACACCTGGAGCAACTGCATATCAGCTCACGGACAAATTCCGCTCTTTGTTATGGATTGCAGGCTTTTTGGGCGTAGTTACCAGCGCTTTGGGTACTTATATCAGTTATTATTTAGATGGAGCGACAGGCGGGGTAATTGTTACCTTGCAAACTTTACTATTTCTTTTAGCTTTTTTGTTTTCGCCTAAATATGGCTTGTTAAAACAATATCAAAAAAGACAAGTCAAACAAAAAATGGTCTTATAATGACGTCTATAATCAATTGGATTTCCGAACCTTTAAGTCATGTTTTTATGCAAAATGCACTGATGGCCGCCTTATCTATTAGTGTGGTATGTGCAATTTTATCGTGTTATGTGGTGTTAAAGGGATGGTCTTTAATGGGAGATGCAATTTCACACGCGGTATTTCCAGGCGTTGTGGTAGCTGTTTTGCTTGGTATCCCCATAGCCTTAGGGGCGTTTGTTGCAGGACTTTTTTGCGCAATGTCTGTGGGTTATCTAAAAAATCATACCCGCTTAAAAGAAGATACACTGATGGGTGTTGTGTTTGCTGGTATGTTTGCTGTTGGGTTGGTGATTTTTACAAAACTAGACACCAGTCAACACTTAAAACATATTTTATTCGGCAATCTTTTGGGTATTAGTCAAGAGATGTTGTGGCAGACTTTGCTGATTTGTGCGCTGATTTTGATAGTGATGTTGATTAAAAAGCAAGATTTATTATTATACTGTTTTGACCCAAGCCATGCTCGTGTTTCTGGATTGTCCTTAAATTTTTTACATTATGGACTTTTGATATTGCTTTCAGCAACCATTGTGATGGCAATTCAGGCTGTTGGGGTGATTTTGGTGGTGGCGATGTTAATCTCTCCGGGTATTACCAGCTTTATGTTGTGCAAACGCTTTAATTCCATGTTGCTGTTGGCAATCATTACCGCTTGCCTTTCAAGTTTTTTGGGCGTGATTGTCAGTTACTATTTGGATTCAGCAACAGGTTCAACCATTGTGTTGTTGCAAGCGTTATTTTTTGTAATTGCCATTGTGTTTGAAAAGGCTCGTTGTACATTTTTCGCTGAAAAAATATTCAATAAATCTAAATAGCATTTGGGGTTTGTAATACCTCCAATATTGCGTTAATTTTATCAAAACATTCCTGATATTCATCATCTTGTTTGGATTTAATGGTAATGCCGCCACCTGCCCAAAGGCTTACAGTATGATGATGGGCTTGTAGGGTGCGAATCAGAACATTCCATTGACCTGTTCCATCAAAATTCATATAACCCAGCGTTCCACAATACGCCCCACGACTGCTTTTTTCCAATTCAAAAATAATTTCGCAAGCTCTTTTTTTTGGCGCTCCTGTGATGGAACCTGCTGGCAGACTACCAAAAAGTACCTCAAAACTGCTCACATCTTCTTTTAAAGTTGCAGTGATGGTGCTTACCATATGATGAACATTATAAAAACTTTCAATTTCAAACCGTTTAGGGGTTTTTACAGAACCAATTTTGGCGTATTTTCCCAAATCATTTCTTAATAAATCCACAATCATTAAATTTTCACTAATATCTTTTTGACTGTTTTGTAATTCGTCTTTTAAGAGTTTGTCTTTAATAATATCATTATCTCGCGGGCGTGTGCCTTTAATGGGTTTGGTTATAATGATGGTTTGATTGTTTTGTTTTTTAAAAGTAAAAAATAATTCTGGTGACATGGACAATAATTCAAAATCATCAATTAATAAATAACCAGCAAAAGGAGCATTAATTTTTTGGATAAGGTTGGGTAGGTAATGATAAAGTTTTTGCTGTAATTTTCCTTGCCATAGTTGAGTTAAATTAATTTGATAAGTATCACCCGCCATTAGATAATTTTGGGTTTGATAAAATGCTTTTTGATATTCATTTTTTTGCCAAAGTGGATTTAATTGACAAGGTTTAATTAGGTTAAAATAAGAATTGTGTTTTGGGTGAATTATTTTTAAAATACATTGATAAATTTTTTCAATAAAATCATCATCACCAAAATAATCAACCAGCACCAGTCCCATTTTTGCTTTTTTAAGATAAATATCATAATGACCTAAATAAGCACTGGGCTGACTTTGTTTGGTGCTAATAGTAAAATTTAATGCGTTGGCACTAATATCATAACCAATAAATCCCATTAATCCATGACAATAGTTATTTTGTGAGGTGTCATCGTTATCTGTTTTATTAATAACGTTTTGCTTATGATTTTGTATGTTATTTTGATAATGGATAATTTCTTTTAACCAATTATCATAGGTGGTTTGGTTTTTATTTAATAAAATATTGAAATTGTTTCTGATTTTTTGATGACTATCGAAGCTTGAAGAATTAGGGTAAAGTGTCCAAGATAGTTTTGGTAAAATCCCAAGTACAGGATTGTTATGATTATTTAAAAAACAAGGTTGCCAATTAGGATAAAATTGACCAATTAACCTGGTCAATTGAGTGATTGATAAATCGGTCTGAATAAAAATTTGCTTCATAAAAAAATTATAATAAAACCCCAATAACGGCGATTGGGGTTTGGTAAAACGAAGAATTATGGTGTGAATTTTTTAATAATCAATGCGGCATTTGTGCCCCCAAAACCAAAACTATTGCTCATGATGGTGTTGAGTTTGGTAGAACGAGTTTGAGTAACAATGTCAAAATCTTTGGCATTTTCGTCAAGCTCATGAACATTGATATTTGGAGCAATAAAATCATGATTCATCATCAAAAGACAATAAATGAGCTCTTGAGCACCAACCGCACCTAAACTGTGTCCCGTCATTGATTTGGTTGAGCTGATGGGCGGTGTATTGTCTTTGCCACCAAATGCTTCAGCAATGGCATTTAGTTCAGTAATATCGCCAAGTGGTGTGCTGGTGCCATGACTATTGACATAATCAACACGTTCAAGACCTGCTTGATTTAGAGCGATTTTCATGCAGCGAACCGCGCCTTCACCACTAGGGGCAACCATTTCAGCGCCATCCGAGGTTGCGCCGTAGCCAACAATTTCAGCTAAAATTGTTGCTCCACGCGCCAAAGCACTGTCTAAACTTTCAACAACCACCATGCCACCACCGCCAGCAATGACAAAGCCATCACGAGTTTTATCGTAGGGACGACTGGCTGTTTGTGGTGTGTCATTATATTGGGTACTCATTGCGCCCATTGCATCAAACATACAAGATTGTGTCCAATGTTCGGCTTCTCCACCGCCAGCCAGTACAATATCAGCCTTGCCCAACATAATCAATTCGGCAGCATGACCAATGCAATGACTAGATGTTGCGCAAGCACTGGAGATAGAATAGCTAATACCTTTAATTTTTAGCCCTGTTGCTAAAGTTGCTGAAACGGTACTACTCATGGTTTTGGGAACTGCCATTGCCCCAACTCCGCGAAGCCCTTTAGTGCGCATATTATCCACTGAAGTTGAAACATCAAAAGTAGAAGCGCCACCCGAACCTGCCACGACTGCCACACGCGTATTGCCAGCAATGTCATCTAAAGTGAAACCCGCCTGCTTGAGTGCTTGCAATGAGCTTAAATAAGCAAATAAACTGGCTTCACTCATAAAACGTTTTAGTTTGCGGTCAATTGCAGAAGTATCTAAGTTTGTGGTATCAATGCTGCCTGATACTTGGGATTTAAAACCTTGGTCGGCGTAACTTTGGTTAAAAATAATGCCAGATTTTCCATCAAAGAGTGCATCTTTAACACTCTGTAAATCATTCCCAAGGCAAGAGACAATACCCGCTCCTGTAATCACCACTCTTTTTTGCATGTGTTTATCCAATTGGTTAAAATTATTTAGATTATAACAAAAAAGCCGCCCGACACCAAAACTTCTGAATAAAAGGCATTGATTAATCTCTGCGTTCAGGTAGATTGACGTTCATCTCTAGAATATCCATATTATCTTCTTGGCGCTGCTGAATGTCCACATCGTCTTTTTGTACGCCTTGGATATATTTATTAACTACTTCCAAAATCTCTTGCTTCATCTCTTCTACACGTTCAGCTGATAGGCGCATATTGAGTCTGTGATTGGTGGCAACAATGACTTTTAAGCGGTCTTTAGCGATATCAGCGCTGCTTTGGGTTTTTTCTTGATTGTCTCCAAACAATTTAAACATAGATTTCATCATAATCATCCACCAAATAACTTAGCAAAAAAGCCTTTTTTCTTAACGTCAATATGGCGCAAAGGGCGGTCTTCTCCCAAAAAACGCGCAACAATATCATCATAACATTGACCAGCTGCCGATTCTTTATAAAAAATTACAGGTTTTCCACAGTTAGATGCTTCCAAAACGGCATTACTTTCTGGTACAACTCCAATCAGATGCACTCGTAAAATATCATTGGCAATGTCGTCAATACCCATCATTTCTTTCTTTTCAACACGCTCAGGGTTGTAACGGGCAATGATTAAATGCTCTTTAACCTGTTTACCTTCTTTTGCTTTTTTGGTTTCAGATTGTAAAATACCAATAATGCGGTCAGAATCACGCACGCTAGAGACTTCAGGATTGGTAACAATTAAAGCTTCATCGGCATGGTACATTGCAAGTTTGGCACCGCGTTCAATGCC
This sequence comes from Moraxella sp. I5G, assembly GCF_055193055.1. Lineage (NCBI taxonomy): Bacteria > Pseudomonadati > Pseudomonadota > Gammaproteobacteria > Moraxellales > Moraxellaceae > Moraxella > Moraxella sp. I5G. The sequence continues at coordinate 12,800 of NZ_JBUXLH010000006.1, forward strand.
AGCAGGACTGTCACAAATGATGTATTCAAAACCCAAATCCTCAGAAAGTTCACGCATCACTTGAGCAACACCTTCATCAGTTAGTGCATCTTTATCACGAGTTTGCGATGCAGGCAGGATAAATAAATTTTCCAGTTCTTTGTCTTTAACCAAAGCTTGGGGTAGGGTGGTATTACCCGAAATAACATCAATAAAATCATATACAATTCGGTTTTCACAGCCCATAATTAAATCTAAATTGCGCAGACCAACGTCAAAATCAATCACGACTGTTTTATGACCACGCATAGCAAGACCTGCCCCAAAAGAGGCGCTGGTGGTGGTTTTGCCAACCCCGCCTTTACCTGAAGTTACGACAATGATTTTTGCCACAAAGATACTCCTAACATAAAAATTATTGAAATTTAAAAAAATGATAAAATGGCAATTTGGGTTAATTTTCCATTAGAGTAAAAGCCAGCCCTTCTTTTTCGTCATAACTAACTTGTACTGCTTTATCGATAAATATTTCGGGAATATCATCACGCAAACAATATGTACCAGCCACTGATACCAAAGATGGGTTAAAGCGCTGGCAAAAAATACGCGCTTTTTTGTCGCCCGTTGCTCCTGCAACCAGTCGTCCAAACCCGCGCCCATAAACGTGTAAATTGCTATCAGTAATGGCTTCAGCACCCCAGTTTACACCCCCAAGAATGACCAAATCTCCTCCTAAGTGTTGAAAACTTTGTCCTGAACGCAACATACCATCACAAATACAGCTGTTTAAACCATCTTGGTCATTATTCATTACTCGCACAGATGTGTTTTTAGTGGGTGTGTCTAAATTATCTTGACTGGGGGTTTCATTAATGGCAATTGAATCAGCTGACTTTTCGGGTTTTAACGTCTCAATTCTTTGACCATCTGCTGGAAGTATTGCCAGGCGCATCTTAATGGCTTGTTCACTCAAAACGCCATCAATTACACCAATTGGCTGAATGCCTAGCGCCCACAGCATGTCTACCAAATTTACCAAGTCTAAATCAACTGAGCTGTCAATCACAACAGGAACTGAACCTGTGGATTTTTTTAAGAAAGTAGCGACCTCATGATGAATTTGCACAAGATTGTCGGTATTAATTTTTAAGCGACTAAACGCCAACATTTTTCCAAATAAAGCAATGGCTTTCATAATATATTACCGTATCCATATTGATTAAAATATCCATCCAACTGGAGTGGATTTTTATCTATTACAAATTTTATGCCATATTATTTTTTATTTTGTATTATGATGATTTAATACATTAAGATGACTGTATAAATAATAAGCATTTTATCTGTTATTGTCTATCTGTTTATAAAAAAAATTCTAAGGGAGTGGCAATTGTTCTTTATGTTTCCATTGTTGAATTTTGATTTGCTTTTCAAAGGCCGTTAAGCCATCATTAATGACATCACCAACTAATTTTTCAAGTTCAGGGCGCGTTGTATCAAGCTCAGCGATGCCTTTGGCGATATGCACAACTAACGCATCTAAAGTTTGACTACTAAATAAATGTTCATTTACCGCCAAAGTAACATTTTCACCAATATGTTTACCAACGTGGGTGATTTGGTTTTCAATAAGACTGCCAGCAATGGGAATCAGTTTTAGATATTTACGAAGTTCAGGCGTATCCGTGAGTGCTTTTTCAACCGCTATGCCAATATCTAAAGATAGCTTTTTACCTGTATCTGCTAAAAAAGCCCCTTGAAGCTTGGGCAATAGTTCACTTCGTAAAATGTCCAAAATCACTTTTTCTAATTCAGGACGATTTTTGTCAATCGTCGATTGTACTAAAGCTTGATGAGTTTTTGATTGAGAGAGCTGCTCGCGAAAATTATCAATGGCTGTTAAAATAACTCTATCAGATAATTCCTCTAAAATGACATGATAATAAAATTGTGCAGAATTTAACCATTTTTCTGGAATAACCTTGATATTCATACTGTGTAGGCGTTTAATAATCACGCCTGCACGTAAAAGCCTTAACGCACGTAACGCTGGAAAACAGCCTAAAGCCTCATACCAATGTACAAAAGGAAAGAAAAACCAGCGAAAATAAGTTTTTTTAATGATGGCACGCATCCAACGCAAAATCAGCTCTGCTATCCAAAAAACGGTAAATACACCGCCAATCGCTGAAATGGTTGTGTGTTCATGAACTTGATAAGTAGTTAGCATATCACCAAAACCAAACCATTGAGCAAATTTGGTCGCAAAACCACTCATTAGGATTTTGTCAGTCATAATAAGCAGCAAATCTAAAACCAAAAGAAGTAACATGATGATATCGTAAACAATCTTGGTTTTATTTAGCGATATGGTTTCTTTGTCCTGATTAAATAAAGGAATCACATCATCAGGAATTTCGTTTTGTTTGGGTGTTTTTAAATCTTGTAAAGATGGAGTTTGTCGTATTTTTGTCATGGGACGATTGCCACTATGAGTTATTACCAATATTGATTACTAGCATGATGAAAAATCTGAAAGCATGGCATCAATACGAGCATCTTTGGCTTGCCATGTAGTATCCAACCAAGTGTAAAGCTGATGCTTGATGGTATCATCACTGCTATATTTACCCTGTTTTAGTGCGTCCAATAATTCACCACTCATTTTGGCGTGACGAATATCCACCGCTAATTTTGAAATGTTGCCCTGCCATAAATCACGGTATTGAGGTATGCCATCAGGATACACAATGGTCATGTCTAAAATCCCATCAATTTTATCACCAAGCATTTGTAAAGCAAGAGCAAAGCCACCCGCTTTAGGTTTTAATAAATGTCGATAGGGTGAATTTTGATGGTTGTGTTTTTTGGTTGTAAAACGCGTACCTTCTAAATAATTTAATAATACAAAAGGTTTATCCTGTAGTAATGCACAAGCACGACGAGCCTCATCTAAATCTTGACCAGCAAGCGCAGGGTTTTTGGCAATGGCTTCTTTGCTATGGCGTTTCATCATTGGAAAGTCTAGCAAATAAAACGCTTGACCTACAATAGGAATGTATAAAAGTTCATGTTTGGTAAAAAATCGGGTAATTGGCAATCGACCAGCGCTAATATATTGAATAATACTGGTATCTACCCAAGATTGATGATTGCAGATTAGTAAGTATTTGCCATCCGCTTTTAAATCATCGCTAATATGAATTCGCCAATCTTTTTTTGGTAGCACCGTATCTATTAGTGTATTGTTGGTATTTATCCAGTGATTGGCGATTTTAATAATGGCTTTATCAGCATATTTGGATTTGCCAAATACTTTAAATGCGCCCGCCAAAAATAATGGAGAACCAATCATTAAACTATTCAATCCAATTACGCCAGCATTGGCAGTTAGACAGAGTTTTTGAGCAAGCATTGGTGATTTTTCATGCACTATTTGCAATAGCGGAATGGAATAACGGCTGGACATGGCAGGATAAATAAAAAAACAAAACCATTCATTCTACCAAAGATTTTAAAAATCTTTAATATGGTTTTAATGAGTTATGGAATAAACTACGCAAATTTGACAAATTTTAACGTAATAGTAACAACTTTGCGATGGCATTAACATTTTGCCTTTTAGTTCTTAGGCATAAAAATATTACCAAAAGATAAATAAAAAACACTACTAATTAACTACACACTAGCAACATAAAAACAAGAACTTTTTAGATAAATGGTATAGAATAATAGATGATATATTACCATTGGTGATGTATGCCAAAATAGTTGAGGAGCTTTTATGAAAAAATTACTTGCAGTTACAGTAATGAGTGCCAGCATGGTGATTTCAGGTTGTGCTACTACAGGCGGTACTGGCGGCGGTCAAATGTCAGATACTGCTAAAAAGTCAGGGTTGGGCGCGTTAGCGGGTGCAGTTCTGGGCGCAGGTATTTCAAAAGCCACTGGCGGTGAGCATACCAAACGTGATGCCGCGATTGGTGCGGTTCTGGGCGCAGGCGTGGGTGCATATATGAGCCGTCAAGCCAAGCAAATCGAGCAAGATATGGCAGGCACAGGTGTAGAGGTCAAACAAGACCCACAAACTGGCAATATTGATTTGGTAATGCCTGGTAATGTAACGTTTGCTAATGATGATGCAACTATTAACCCTGCGTTTTATGCTAATTTAAATCAGCTTGCCAGAACGATGATGAATTATAACCAAACCACCATTGTGGTATCTGGTCATACAGACAGTAATGGTAGTGATGCTTATAACTTGAATCTATCACAGCGCCGTGCTTTATCAGTTAAAAATTATCTAGTTGGTCAAGGTGTGCCAGCAAGCCGTATTCAAACCTTGGGTTATGGCGAATCTAGCCCAATCGCAGATAATTCAACAGAATATGGTCGTTCACAAAACCGTCGTGTGGAATTAACCATTAACGCACCACAATCTTTAAATTAACCATTTAATCCAATTATTAAGTTGGGGTTAATGTAATGGTAAAAAATGGATACTTTGTATCCATTTTTATTTTTGTTAATTTATAACATATAAATCATACAAAAAACACTGCAAAAGAGTAAAAAATGCTTTTGAATAAAAACAGCTAATAGATTGAAATAATAACCATTTTTATTTATTATTCATTTTACAATTATTATCAATTATTAGGCGACACCTGATTAAATTTTGTTTATAATGGAATAAATTCCCTATAAGGAAAATTTTATGCTCAGTGATTTATTCCATCAATTTTTACCCATTTTTTTTATTACGTTTGGTGTGCTTATTTTGTTTTTTTTATTCATGGGGATTGGTTATATTTTTAAAAAACAACCCCTAAAAGGTTCATGTGGCGGTGTAGCGAATTTGATGGGTGATGAATATTGCCAGTTTTGTGGTAACGACCCCAATAAATGTGAGAGTGGCCAAGCTGAAATGCGCCAAATTCAAGAAAAAGCAGGCAAACTTGCTAAAAAGGTCTGAGATTTTTTGATGTTATCTGTTCTTTGATTTTATCTAAAAAAATGGGTAAACTGCCTGACTGATGTCAGGCTTTTTTATATGGATATTTTGATTAAATTATGAGCAACAATAATATCAATGATGATTTTAATAAAGATAAGAAATTTTTATACATGATACTGGTTTTTTTGATTTTATTATCGGTAAATATGCGTTCCCCCATCGTTATGATAGGTTCTTTGGCAGATATTTTAAATCAATCGCTTGGATTGTCTACATTATATTTGGGGTATTTGGGGGCTTTACCATTGCCATTATTTGCTTTAGGGGCGCTGATAACACCACGTCTGATTGCCAATTTTGGACTGATGAGGCTGATTGTTGTTGTAACTACGATTTTAACAGTTGCAATTTTGCTGAGAGTATGGGCAGGGATGATTGGAGTTTTTATCGGGACGTTTGTATTATCTTTAATGATTGGTATCTTGAATGTGGCAATTGCTCCATTTATCAAACAATATCTACCTAATCACATTACCATCGCTACAGGAGTTTTTAGTTTAAGTATGTCCGTATCAGCAGGTTTTTTAGCTTGGCTGGTTGTTCCTTTGTCAAAGATGCTAAACTGGCAGTTTTCTTTGAGTGTTTGGGCGATATTTGCTGCATTGGCGGTATTAATTTTTATCATTAGAATTCAAAAAATTAGCCAGGTCAATGGTGTTTTCAATCAAAAAACAAATCAAAATTTAACCATAAATAATGGTTTTCAGACACACTTTTTGGTTTGGAAAAATAAAATGGCATGGTGTTTGGGAGTCTTTTTTGGTCTGCAATCATTGTTATTTTATAGCGTGGCAAGTTTTTTATCGCTGGTGGGCGTTAGTTATGGTTTGTCTAATGAGCAAGCAAGTGTGGCGGTTTTGGTTTTTCAATTTGCTGCTCCTGTAGCAATTTTTATGATGACTGCACTGATAAAAAGAAATTTTTCTATAAAAATTATTGCATTCACTAGCGCTATTTGTAATGCAGTTGGTGTATTTGGATTGATTGTACTGCCTGATTTTTTGTATCTATGGTCGGCAATGATGGGCTTTGGCGGTTCAGCAATTTTTACGTTGGTACTTATGTTATTTTCCCTAAAAACCAGCAGCCTGCAAGCTGCTCGTGATTTATCAGGTATGGTGCAGGTAGTTGGTTATGTCATTGCATTTTTTGGACCTTTGATTTTAGGTCAATTATTTCACAAAACAGGCGATTGGCAATTGCCTTTATGGACGCTTTTTGGGCTGATGGCATTTAATATTCGGTTTGCAAATTGGGCAGGAAATGAGAATAAAATTGATGTTTGAGTGATATCAAAATAAAACGCCATAAGACATGGCGTTTATTAATTAGTGTTCCCAAATTTTAAAGATTAAACTGCCATTTGTGCCACCAAATCCAAAACTGTTACTTATAACATACTTTAAATTAGACACCAAACGCTGATGGTGGGGGATATAATCTAAAGTACAACGAGGGTCGGGATTATCTAAGTTAATCGTTGGTGGAAGAATTTGATGTTGTAGAGCTAGCACACTAAAAATTGCCTCAATAGCACCGGCTGCTCCAAGTAAGTGTCCTGTCATAGACTTGGTAGAACTGACCAAAATATCATTGCCAAATAAAGCAGTAATCGCTGCACTTTCGGCGATATCACCTGCAGGGGTGCTGGTGCCATGAGCATTAATATAACCAATTTGGGATACATCAATTGCTGCATCATCAATGGCATTTTGCATGGCACGTCTCGCCCCTTGTCCATCTTCTGGCGGTGCGGTGATGTGGCTGGCATCATCACTCATACCAAATCCCGCTAGTTCAGCTAAAATTTTTGCACCACGAGCTTTAGCGTGAGCAAGGCTTTCTAAAACTAAAGCTCCAGCTCCATCACCCAGCACAAAACCATCACGGTCTTTGTCAAATGGGCGGCTGGCTTTTTGTGGGCTGTCATTACAGTTAGATAGTGCATGCATGGCTCCAAAACCTGCCATGCCAAGTGCTGTAGATGCTTTTTCACTGCCACCAACCAAAACAGCATCCAAGTCGCCATATGCAATCAGCCTTGCTCCAAGTCCAATAGCGTGAGTGCTTGTGGTGCAAGCAGTTGCAGTGGCAAAATTTGCCCCTTTTAATCCGTGACGAATAGCAATCAATCCTGCGGGCATATTGATGATGGTGCCGGGAATGATAAAAGGTGAAACTTTGTTGATTCCAAGTTCTTTTAAAGTGTCTCTGCTGTTTTCTAAGGTTTGTAATCCGCCAATTCCAGAGCCCATAATCACACCAAAGCGTTCATTAGCAACATTGATGGGTAAAAAATCACCTGTTATACCATCAATTAATTTTGCATCAAATAGTGCCTGAGCTGCAACCACTTGTGCATAATGCATAAATTCATCATAACGGCGAACATCTTTGGGATTTAAAAACTGTTTGGCATCAAAATTTTTAATCAGTCCTGCAATGCGTGAGCGAAATTCAGTAACATTTTCATTTTTAACAAATTTTTCTATTTTAACGATGCCACTTTTGCCTGCAATGAGGTTTTGCCAAGTGGTGGAAATATCATTGCCTAGCGGCGTGATTGCCCCCATGCCAGTAATGACAACACGTTCGTAATCAGAACGTTCATAGTGTGGAGGCTTGGTAGGTCGCATAAAGGTGGCTGTCATGATGTTGTTTTCCGTCAACAAAAACCGTATATTAGCATGATTTTATCGAGATTTACAGTTTACGTTTGTTAATTTTTAAGATTTTATCTATTTTAATATCTAATTTTAATTGTATTGGTTGTTTTGATGGTTTGTGTGGTTTTAAAATAAAAAATTTCCCAAAGCCAAAACTTTGGGAAATTTGTAAGAATGCAAGTTTGGATTATTTGCGATCTTCGATTTTTACGAATGCGCGATGTTTTTCGCCAATATAACGCTGACGTGGACGACCAATTTTGAATGGTTCTGAGTGCATTTCTGTCCAGTGGGCAATCCAGCCTGCGGTACGTGCCAAAGCAAAAATCACAGTAAACATAGAAGTTGGGATGCCAATGGCTTTTAGAATGATGCCAGAGTAGAAGTCTACGTTTGGATACAATTTGCGCTCAATGAAGTATGGATCAGATAAAGCGATGCGTTCAAGTTCCATGGCAAGAGCAAGTTTTGGATCATTTACGCCTAAAGCTCCCAATACTTGGTCGCAAGTTTGCTTCATGACTTTAGCACGTGGGTCAAAGTTTTTATAAACGCGATGACCAAAGCCCATTAATTTAGCTTCACGGCGTTTAACTTTTTCCATAAATTCAGCAACGTGTTCTACTGAGCCAATTTCATCAAGCATATTAAGCACTGCTTCGTTTGCGCCGCCATGTGATGGTCCCCAAAGGGCAGCAATCCCTGATGCAATACAAGCGTATGGGTTTGCGCCAGTTGAGCCTGCTAGACGCACGGTAGAAGTAGAAGCATTTTGCTCATGGTCAGCATGTAGGGTGAAAATCTTATCCATGGCATCAACCAAGATAGGATTCGGCTTGTAATTTACGTCGCCCGGGGTGGCAAACATCATGTATAAAAAGTTTTCAGAATAACTAAAATCTTTTCTTGGATACAAGAAAGGTTCGCCGATAGAGTATTTGTAACTCATTGCGGCAAGGGTTGGCACTTTAGCAATTAAATCTACTGCGGTATCATCACGGTGAGCAGGGTCAGAGATGTCCAAATGATTGTGGTAAAATGCAGATAATGCACCAACCACGCCAATCATAATTGCCATTGGGTGAGCATCACGACGGAAACCTTCAAAGAATTTACGCAGTTGGTCATGCACAGGCATGTGGTTATTTACACGAGCATAAAAAGCATCTTTTTGCTCTTGAGTAGGTAAATCACCATATAATAAGGCATAACAAACCTCTAGATAATCAGCATTGTCAGCCAAATCATCAATAGCGTAACCACGATGCAACAGCTCGCCTTTATCGCCATCAATATAGGTTAGAGCAGACTCAACTGGAGCTGTCGCCATAAAGCCGGGGTCATACGTCCAAAAACCCGCTTTTGAAACAGCGCTTACATCCAATACAGGACGACCTAGCGAGCTTTCCAACACAGGCATATCATATTCTGTACCATCTACAACTAATTTAACTTGTTTTGTCATATTGACCTCTTCTTTGTTTGATTCCGTTTTGCATTTGCTCTTTTATTCCATTCATCAGAGCGCCTACAAAAACTATAAACATAACCCATATCAACCCTGACCAAGGCTATGATGTCCTTTTATGCTAAAAAACAGAACAACCCTGTTCAGATTATGTTTTAGCTGTGATGATAATACCGAAACTTTAAATAACTTACAAGTTTTATTTTTAATAATTTTTTTTATTATAAAAAAATATAAAATCAAAAATAATAATGGAAAATATAAAATAAATATCCGCTTATTAAGCATAACCGAAATAATTTGTAACAATATTGCTAATTATTGAAGTATTTTTAACAAAAAATGCCAAAATTTACACAAAACCGCCAAATTTATTTGTAAAATTTTTCTAAGCGTTTTATAATTTGAGCAACTTAACTTAGTCGCTTTTTTAAATGATAACCACTTACATTACTTAAAGTTTTGTTTGTTTTTATTTTTTTGTAAAGCCTTAAATTTGGTGTTTGTTGTTAAAAAATTGAATGGTACACATTTACTTGCCAGTGAAAGCGTTGCGTGACAAGGATTTGGTTTAAAGTGCTAACATGTTTTTGACAACCAGCCAGCTATCCCTTGCCATTTTTTTCGGCGTAATTTTAAGATAAGGATGCCCGCTGTGAAAAGCAACCGACCGATTAACCTTTCTTTAGGTCAAGTGATTGCGGTGAACTCAAAATCGCCTATCGCTATGGCTTCTATTTTGCACCGTGTTTCTGGCGTGGTGCTGTTTTTGCTTGTACCTGTCATGCTGTGCATTTTGCAAACTTCACTTGCTAGCGAAGCAGGATTTAGCGCTGTTTTTGACAACATTGCTTTGCGTTTTGTGGCGTGGGTATTTGTTGCCGCAACTGCTTATCATTTTGTAATGGGTGTGAAACATTTACTGGCTGACCTTGGCATGAATGAAGAGTTTGCTTCAGGTAAAACAGCAGCAGTAATTGCTTTTGTGATTGCCTTTGCCTTGATTATAGCTTCATTTGTATGGGTGATGTTCTAATGTCAAAAAATAGTTTTAGTGTAAAAAGTGCATCAGGCTTGACAGGTTCAGGTTCGCGCGATTGGTTTTTGCAGCGTTTAAGCGCTGTTGTTTTGGCGGTTTATAGTCTGGTAATGATAGGATTTTTCCTAACCAACGACGTCACTTATCAAACCTGGCATGCCTTTATGAGTGCTACAGGCATGAAAGTCTTTACTTTAGTAGCATTGGCTGCTTTGGTGTTTCATGCGTGGGTGGGTATGTGGACAGTATTTACTGACTATGTCAAAGCAACAGGTTTGCGCATCTTTTTACAAATTGCAACGGTAACAGCAATTTTTGTTTATTTGTTCTGGGGCATGATGATTTTTTGGGGTTAAGTTTCCAAAAATTTAACGTTTCTCCATAGCTATATAATTAGGAATTAACATGGCATCAGCACAAGATAATAAAATTCACAACGTCCCAACTTTAAATTTTGACGCTGTTATTGTTGGCGGTGGTGGTTCTGGCATGCGTGCCTCACTTCAATTAGTTGAAGGGGGTATGAAAGTTGCCGTTTTAACTAAAGTTTTCCCAACTCGTAGCCATACTGTAGCTGCCCAAGGTGGTATTGGTGCGTCTTTGGGAAATATGAGTGAAGACAACTGGCATTTTCACTTTTATGACACTGTAAAAGGTTCTGACTGGCTTGGTGACCAAGACGCCATTGAATACATGTGTCGTGAAGCACCCAAAGTTGTATACGAACTTGAGCATATGGGCATGCCTTTTGACCGTAATGCTGACGGTACAATTTATCAACGCCCATTTGGTGGTCATAGTGCCAATTATGGCGCAAAACCAGTGCCACGTGCGTGCGCTGCTGCAGACCGTACAGGGCATGCGCTATTACACACTTTATACCAAAAGAATTTGGAAAAAGGCACTCAGTTTTATGTAGAATGGATTGCTTTGGATTTAATCAAAGACCATAATGGCGATATTAATGGTGTGATTGCTTTAGAACAAGAAACTGGTGATATTGCACTTTTCCAAGCCCATACCACTGTATTGGCAACAGGTGGGGCAGGTCGTATTTTCCGTGCATCAACCAATGCCTATATCAATACAGGTGATGGTTTGGGTATGGCGGTGCGCGCAGGTATCCCATTGCAAGATATGGAATTTTGGCAATTCCACCCAACAGGCGTGGCAGGTGCTGGCGTGCTATTAACCGAAGGTTGTCGTGGTGAAGGGGCAATTCTTCGCAATAAAAATGGCGAAGCCTTTATGGAGCGTTATGCTCCAACTCTAAAAGACTTGGCGCCACGTGATTTCGTATCTCGTTCTATGGACCAAGAAATTAAAGAAGGTCGTGGCTGTGGACCACATGGTGATTATATCGTGATGGATATGACTCACTTAGGTCATGCTGAAATCATGAAGCGCTTGCCATCAGTATTTGAAATTAGCCATAATTTTGCTAACGTTGATATTACCAAAGAACCAGTACCTGTTGTACCAACCATCCACTATATGATGGGCGGAATTCCAACCAATATTCATGGTCAAGTTACAGTGCCTGACCTAGAAGCGGGTGTTGATGAGGAAGGTTTGTACGCAAAAGGTAAAGTGATCAAAGGATTATACGCTATTGGTGAATGTGCGTGCGTGTCTGTACACGGGGCAAACCGCCTAGGTACAAACTCATTGCTTGACCTTGTGGTCTTTGGTCGTGCTGCAGGTCAGCATATTTTGGATGAGTTTGCTAATTCTGATTTAAGCTATAAGCCAACCAATCCAAATGTACTTGACTTTACCAAAGCACGTTTGGATAAATTGCAAAATTCTACTTCAGGCTATAACGCTCAAGAAGTCGCTGATGAAATTCGTGCAACCATGCAGGCTCACGCTGGTGTTTTCCGCACTCAAAAACTGATGGATGAAGGCGTGAAGAAGATTTTAGCGCTGGAAGAAAAAGTTAATAACATCCATTTGGCTGATAAATCACAAGTCTTTAATACCGCTCGTATTGAAGCCTTAGAAGTTGCTAACTTATATGAAGTTGCCAAAGCAACCATGATTTCAGCATCACTACGCCATGAATGTCGTGGAGCGCATAACGTTCTAGATTATGAACGTGATGCCGACGATGATTACGCACCACTTGGGCGTAATGACCATGACTGGATGAAACACACCCTTTGGTATTCTGAAGGAAACCGCGTGATTTACAAACCTGTACGTAAGACTCCGCTAACTGTGGATTATTGCGTGCCTAAGGTTCGTACTTTCTGATTTAGCATCTTCTAATTTACCGATTTTAGATAATTAAAGCAGAGTAAAGCCAAGAAAAAGCCAAACTCTGCTTACAAATCACGGAGACAGATAATGAGTCGTGGAACTCGTACTATTGAAATCTACCGCTATGATCCTGACAAGGATAAAGCCCCATACATGCAAACATACACCATTGAGCTGTTAGATTCTGACCGTATGCTGCTGGATGTGTTATTACGTCTAAAAAAACAAGATGAAACTTTGACATTTCGCCGCTCTTGCCGTGAGGGTATTTGCGGTTCTGATGGTATGAATATTAATGGTAAAAACGGCTTAGCTTGTTTGATTAATATGAATACTTTGCCAAATAAGATTGTTGTGCGTCCTTTGCCAGGTTTGCCTGTAATTAAGGATTTGGTTGTAGACATGAACCAGTTTTATGCACAATATGAAAAAGTGCAACCATATCTGATTAATCGTCAGCCACCACCAGCCACTGAACGTTTACAATCACAAGCAGACCGTGAAAAATTAAATGGTTTGTATGAGTGCATCTTGTGTGCGTGCTGTTCAACATCATGCCCATCATTTTGGTGGAACCCTGATAAATTCTTAGGTCCATCAGCACTGCTTAATGGTTATCGCTTTATTATTGATAGTCGTGATACTGATACCAGAGCCCGTCTTGCTCGTCTTGATGACCCGTTTAGTTTGTTCCGTTGTCGTGGTATTATGAACTGTGTTTCGGTTTGTCCAAAAGGATTGAATCCAACAAAAGCAATTGGACATATTCGCAACATGCTTCTTGAAGCAGCCAGTTGATGAACTGATGTTAAAAAAGCCGCCATTTATGGCGGTTTTTTAGTGTTTATTATGATTGTTGTGCTGCATATTTTATAAATATAATGTTGTTCATAATTATTTATATTAAAGTCAATTTTTCAAAATTCCTGATGGATAAAGCGGTATTTCGGTGTTAATGTAACTTGTCTTATTGATTCAAATGGCGTACACTATGCAGATGAATGTTTGACCTAAAAAAATCAACAACTTTTTGATTTTAACCAAAATAAATCAATTGAAGTTTGAGTAAATCTTAACCCAAAAAGTGGCGATTATTATGACACAAAATAGCAAAGATATAATAGCTTATCAAAGTACCGAATTAACCGCCGATGGCGCTGCTTATGTAGAAGCCCTGTATGAAGATTATTTGGCGGATAAACAAAGTGTTAGTCCTGAATGGCAGGCTTATTTTGCCGAATATTTCCAAGAAAATGATGCCCCACATAATGCCATTAAAGAGCAGTTTTTGCTATTGGCAAAAAATCATAATCGTCCTATCGTTACCGAAAATTCCCCCACTATTGGCGATGCCAAACAAATGGCGGTACAGCAGTTAATCAGTGCTTATCGCCGTCGTGGGCATCGTCATGCCAATCTTGACCCATTAGGGCTGCAAAAACGGGATGTTGTCGAAGATTTAACTTTAGAATATCATGGTTTGTCAGCAGCAGATTTGGATACCATTTTCCCAACCACCTTGATGTACATTGGCAAAAACGAAGCCACTTTGCGTGAAATCATTGAAATCTGTGAGCGCATTTATTGTGGCAGTATTGGTTACGAATACATGCATGTGTTTACTGCTGCTGAAAAACGCTGGATTGAAGAATATATTGAATCCAATCAGGGCTATATCAAATTTGATACTGAAAAACGATTGGAAATTTTTGAGCGTTTAACAGCTGCCGAGGGTTTAGAAAAGTATCTTGCACGTAAATACACGGGTGTAAAACGTTTTGGTTTGGAAGGCGGCGAGAGTTTTATCCCTGCAGTGCATGAAATGGTTCAGCGTGTTGGCAAATATGGTGCTAAAGAAGTTGTAATTGGCATGGCGCACCGCGGTCGTTTGAATTTACTTGTTAATATTATGGGTAAAAACCCATCGGTGTTGTTTGATGAATTTGATGGTAAAATTCAGCCAACCGCTGGTTCAGGCGATGTAAAATATCATAATGGCTATTCATCAAACGTCATCACCCAAGGCGGCGAGGTGCATTTAGCGCTGGCGTATAACCCATCGCATCTTGAGATTGTCGCTCCTGTTATGCTTGGTTCTGTACGCGCCAGACAAGCTCGCCGTAGTGAAAAATATGGTTATGATATTGATAACAGTACTGTGTTACCAATCGTGGTACATGGAGATGCGGCACTTGCAGGTCAAGGCGTTAACCAAGAAACCTTCCAAATGTCACAAACTCGAGCTTATAAGACAGGCGGTACAGTTCATGTAGTGATTAACAACCAAGTTGGTTTTACCACATCTCGTCCAGAAGATGCTCGTTCAACCGAATACTGCACCGATGTTGCTAAAATGGTGCACGCGCCTGTGCTGCACGTTAATGGCGATGACCCGGAGGCCGTGGTATTTGCTGCCCAACTGGTATTGGATTATCGTACCAAATTTGGCAAGGATGTAGTACTTGATATTATGTGCTATCGCCGTAATGGTCATAATGAATCTGATGAACCTATGGCAACTCAGCCTTTGATGTATCAAACCATCAAAAATTTACCAACTACTCGCACTAAATACAGTCAAAAATTGGTTGCTCAAAATGTTTTAAGTCAAGAACAAAGTGATGAGTTTGAAGAAAAATATCGCCTAGCGCTAGATAATGGTCAAGATGTGGCAAATGGTTTGGTAAAAGAACCAAATACTGATTTGTTTGTGGATTGGAAACCTTATTTAGGTCATAGTCTTGAAGAAAATTATAATACAGGCGTTCCTGTTGAAAAATTAAAACAATACGCCCATGCGCTTGCCAAAGTGCCAGAAGGTTTTGAATTACAACGTCAAGTTGCCAAGGTGCTAGAGCAACGTCTTTCCATGCAAACAGGGCAAGAGCCATTAAACTGGGGTGCTGCTGAAACCTTGGCTTATGCATCTTTAGTAGATGAAGGTTCACTGGTTCGTATTACTGGTGAAGATGTGGGGCGTGGTACATTCTCGCACCGTCATTCAGAGTTGTTCAATATGAAAGACGGTAGTATGTACATTCCGCTACAACACATTTCACCGAATCAAGCACGCTTTGCAACTTATAACTCGCTACTTTCAGAAGAAGCAGTATTGGCTTTTGAATATGGTTACGCATCTACCATGCCAAACGCCTTAATTGTTTGGGAGGCTCAATTTGGCGATTTTGCTAACGGTGCCCAGGTTGTGATTGACCAATTTATTTCATCAAGCGAAACTAAGTGGCAGCGCGTTTGTGGTCTGACTATGCTTTTACCACATGGTTTTGAAGGTCAAGGTCCAGAACATTCCTCAGCTCGTTTGGAGCGTTATTTGCAGCTTTGCGCTGAAGAAAATATGCAAGTGATTACCCCAACAACGCCTGCTCAAATTTTCCACGCTTTACGTCGCCAAGTGGTGCGTCCCGTGCGTAAACCATTGGTAGTAATGTCGCCAAAATCGCTGCTTCGTCATCCATTGGCAGTGTCAAATTTATCAGAACTTGCCGATGGTCAATTTGAAACAGTCATTCCAGAAATTGACGTTATCAACAATGACAATGTAGTGCGTTTAGTTCTTTGTGGTGGTAAAGTTTATTACGATTTGTTAGAGCAACGTCGTAAGTTGGGTCTAACGGATGTAGCAATTGTGCGTATTGAGCAGCTTTATCCATTACCTGAGTCTCGCATTATTGAACAATTTGCTAAATATCCAAATCTTGAGCAAATCATGTGGGCACAAGAAGAACCATTAAACCAAGGCGCTTGGTACTATTTAGCGCCAGAGCTTTATCGTTTACAAGCCAGTGGTTTGACAGCTGCCAAGGTGGTAGAACCAGCAGCACGTCCAGCGGCAGCTGCGCCAGCGACAGGCTCGCCAAAAATTCACCAAGCTCAACAAAAAGCAGTCATTGCCAAAGCTTTGAATGTCAAAGTTGAAGAGCTAAAATAAACATAACCTAGGTCAAGCCTATTTTATTGGGCTTGGCCGCTTTTGTTTTTTAATTTCAAATTAAACAAGTTGTAAAACTTAGGAGTTTTGTATGGCTGATATTAAAGCCCCCGTGTTTCCAGAATCTGTGCAAGATGGTACGATTGTAGAATGGCATGTTGCTGAAGGTGATGGCGTTGTTCGTGACCAAGTACTTGCTGAAATTGAAACTGATAAAGTGGTTTTGGAAGTGGTTGCTCCAGATAATGGTGTTTTAACTAGCATTATCAAAGGTGTAGACAGTACAGTTTTATCTGATGAAGTAATTGGTACTTTTGAGGCGGGTGCAGTTGCCGAGCCAAAACCTGCAGAAGCAAAACCTGCAGAAGCAAAACCTGCAGAAGCTCCTCAAAATACTGCTCCAGCTGCTCCAGCTGCTA
Source organism: Moraxella sp. I5G (assembly GCF_055193055.1). Lineage (NCBI taxonomy): Bacteria > Pseudomonadati > Pseudomonadota > Gammaproteobacteria > Moraxellales > Moraxellaceae > Moraxella > Moraxella sp. I5G. The sequence continues at coordinate 29,602 of NZ_JBUXLH010000006.1, forward strand.
AAGAGGGTGAATTTAAAGATCAAAGCCCAGCGGTACGTAAAGCTGCTAAAGAAACTGGCGTTAATCCTGCTGATGTACAAGGTACAGGTCGTGGCGGTCGCGTAACCAAATCTGATATGGTGAATCCAACACTCAAAGGTGATAACGGTCAAGTGATTGCTACTGCAGTGGGTCAACGTATCGAAAAACGTGAACCAATGACTCGTCTGCGTAAACGTATCGCAGAACGTTTATTGTCAGCAACCCAACAAACCGCTATGTTGACAACTTTTAACGAAGTTAATATGAAGCCTTTGATGGATTTGCGTGCTAAATACAAAGACCGCTTTGAAAAAACTCATGGTGTAAAACTTGGGTTTATGTCCCTATTTGTTAAAGCGGCTACCGAAGCACTAAAACGTTTCCCAGCAGTGAACGCATCCATTGATGGTGATGATATCATCTATCATGGTTATTACGATGTTGGTGTTGCGGTATCTAGTGATCGTGGTTTGGTTGTGCCAGTACTTCGTGATACCGACAACATGGGACTGTCTGATATCGAGGCAGGCATTCGTGATTATGCTATCAAGGCTCGTGAAGGCAAGTTGTCTATTGATGAAATGACTGGTGGCACATTCACTATTACTAATGGTGGTGTGTTTGGTTCACTGCTTTCCACTCCTATTATTAATCCACCACAAACAGCAATTCTTGGTATGCACGCCATCAATGAACGTCCAATGGCAGTTAATGGTCAAGTAGTAATTTTACCTATGATGTATTTAGCGCTGTCTTACGACCATCGTTTAATTGATGGTAAAGATGCAGTACGTTTCTTGGTAACCATTAAAGAGTTAATTGAAGACCCATCAATGCTTTTGCTTGATTTGTAATTATTTTAAATGCCTATCATTATGGTAGGCATTTTCCATCTGGTTAATTTTTTAAAAATGAGAAAAAATTATGAAAACTTCTTATGATTTAGTCGTAATTGGTGGCGGTCCTGGCGGTTACGAGGCCGCGATTCGTGCAGCTCAACTTGGTTTTAGCACAGCATGTATTGAAAAACGTGTTCACAAAGGTGAACCTGCACTTGGTGGAACGTGCCTAAACGTTGGCTGTATTCCTTCAAAGGCTCTGTTAGATAGCTCACATCGCTATGAAGCCACTAAACATGAGCTTGCTGAACATGGTATTACTACGGGTGATGTAGCAATTGATGTTTCAAAAATGTTGGCGCGTAAGGATGCTATTGTTAAGGGATTAACCGCTGGTGTGGCAGGTTTGTTAAAGGGCAATGGCGTCGACTGGCTGCAAGGCTGGGGTACATTGATTGATGGTAAAGGTGAACAAAAAACCATTAAATTTGAAGCCTTAACAGGCGAGGAAACAACCATCACCGCTAAGTACGTTATTTTGGCGGCAGGTTCTGTACCAATTGAAATTCCTGTTGCTAAAACTGATGGCGAATACATCGTAGATTCAACGGGTGCATTAGAATTCAGTGAAGCTCCAAAACGTTTAGGGGTGATTGGTGCTGGTGTTATTGGTCTTGAATTGGGTTCAGTATGGCGCCGTTTAGGTAGCGAAGTTGTTGTTTATGAAGCGATGCCTGAATTTTTGGCAGCTGCTGATAAAGATATTGCTAAAGAAGCAGCTAAACTGCTTAAAAAACAAGGTCTTGACATTCGCGTGGATACAAAAGTTACCAATGCTGAAGTGGTTAATGGCGAAGTTGTGGTAACCACAGATGTTAAAGGCGAAACGAAGACTGAAGTTTTTGATAAATTGATTGTGTGTGTAGGTCGCCGTGCTTATAGTGAAAAATTATTGGCTGAAGGTTGTGGCATCACTTTGACTGACCGTGGATTGGTAGCAGTGGATGACCAGTGTAAAACCAACCTAGATGGTGTATATGCGATTGGTGATTTGGTGCGTGGTCCAATGCTTGCTCATAAAGCAATGGAAGAAGGTGTCATGGCGGTTGAGCGTATTCACGGTGAAAAAGCCCAAGTGAATTATGACACCATTATCAGTGTGATTTATACGCATCCAGAAATTGCTTGGGTGGGTCTAACCGAACAGGCCGCTAAAGAAAAAGGCTACGAAGTGAAAACAGGTAGTTTTAATCTATCTGCTAACGGTCGCGCCCTAGCTCAAGGTGAGGGTCAAGGCCTTATTAAAGTTATAGCAGATGCCAAAACAGACCGTTTGCTTGGTTTGCATATGGTTGGAGTTAATGCAGGTGAAATTGTCCATCAAGGTATGATTGCACTTGAATTCGTCTCTAGTGTGGAAGATTTGCAATTGATGATGTTTGCTCACCCAACCGTATCAGAAGCAGTTCACGAAGCTGTATTATCTGCTGATGGTCGTGCTATTCATGCAATCCAACGTAAAAAACGCTAATTAATTGTGTAAAAAAATTGCAGAGCAAAAAAGTGGGCATCTTTGCCTGCTTTTTTGTTTTAGTTAGGGTAAAATGCCTATTTATTATTTTTGTATAAAATTGTGTTATAATGTGGAAACATAATACTATGATTAAATAAGACTGATATGGTGAAACAAACCCTTAAGTTTACTCTAAGTATGTCCATTTTGGCAATGCTAATATCACTAAGTGGTTGCCAAGCATTAACTAAATGGCAGCCTTCTTCTGGACCTACTAAAAAGACAATAGAAAATCAAATAGATACAGAAAACTCAGGTTTAACCATTATCGATATTGATAACCGTATTGCTTTTTTAACCTCTCAATCAATTCCTGTTCGCCGTTTTTCTGACTTTTATAAAAGCTCTTCTACTTTTAATAATACCATTAGTGCAGGCGATGTGGTGGATGTTTCTATTTGGGAGGCGCCCCCAGCTTTGCTTTTTGGCACCGCCAGTGATATTTCGGGATTGAGTGGCTCTAAAGAAGTGAAGCTACCTGAGCAAATGGTGGATAATAAAGGGCAAATCACCATACCGTTTGTGGGTAAAATCAGCGTTTCAGGTAAAACTCCCGAGCAAGTTCAGACCATGATTGTTAAAGGGTTAACTAAGAAGGCTAATAATCCCAGTGCTGTTGTGCGTATTGCCAAAAATAATTCCGCTGATGTTACAATCGTAGGTGAAGTGACCAACAGCACACGTATGCCTCTAACGGGCAAGGCTGAGCGCATTTTGGACGCATTGGCGGCAGCAGGAGGTACTAAGCACCCATCAAGTCGTATCAGTGTTCAGTTAAACCGTCGTGGGCAATCAGTAGAAATGCCTTTTGATGCCATTATTAAAGACCCTCGCCAAAATGTTATTTTACAAAAAGGCGACGTAGTATCCGTTAATTATCAAACCAAGAGTTTTACAGTACTTGGTGCAACTGCCAAAAATACTGAAATTGATTTTGAGGCAGGCGGTATTTCACTGATGCAGGCGTTGGCAAGAGCAGGTGGTTTAAATGATAATCGTGCCGATGCTCGCGGTGTATTTATTTTTCGTCAAGAATCAGCTAATATTTTAACGCCTCAGCAGCGCGCAGCATTGCCAATGCAGCTGCAGTACGCTTCTGAGGTGCCTGTAATATATCGTTTAAATCTAAAAGAGCCAATCAACTATATTGTTGCCCAAAATTTTGCTATCAAAGATAAAGACTTGATTTACGTGTCAAATGCGCCTGGCGTTGAGTTTCGTAAATTTATTTCTTTGGTTGCTCAAGGTATGTATATTGTAAATACGGTTGATGATTTGAGTAAATAATGATGGAAAGTTCAGTTAAAAAACCTAAAATTAACCGTATTGTTAAATATTTTGACCCTCTGTTTTGGCTGTTTGTGGTATTACCAACGATTGTTTTGGCAATTTATTATGGTTTTATTGCATCTGATGTCTATACTTCAGAATCTAAATTTGTTATCCGAAGCCCAAATCAGCGTTCAGTTTCGGGTATTGGTATGGTGCTACAAAATATTGGTTTTAACGCATCATCTGATGACAGCTATTTGGTAAGAGACTATTTATCATCACGAGATGCAGTCCAAAACTTAAAAGCTAAATTGGATATCCAAACAAAATATTCTGCCAAATCTGTTGATGTGGTTAGTCGTTTTGGAACAATTAAAGAACCAACTTTTGAAAATTTTTATGAATATTTTAATAAAAAAATAAAAGTTGTGTATGACCCTGCATCGTCCATTTCGTCTTTGCAAATAGAAGCTTATACCGCTAAAGATGCCCAAAATATCAATGAAGAATTGCTTAAAATGAGCGAAGAGGTCATTAACCGCATTAATAATAATGCCAAAAATGATATTTTAGTTGCATCTGAAAAAGAAGTGCAAGAAGCTCAAGAAGTCTCAGCAAAAGCCGCTGAAGCCTTGGCAAAATATCGAGTAAAAAATGATGTATTTAATCCAGAAGGGCAATCAGCGATTGTATTACAAGAAATTTCAAAATTGCAAGATGCTTTAATTCAGGCTGAAACTCAGCTGACTCAGGCTCGAGAAATTACCCCAGAAAACCCTCAGATTAAGGCAATGGAAACCCGCATTAAAAGCCTAAAAAAAAGCATTGCTGATAAATCTAAGTTAGTAACAGGGCCTTCTGATATTTCTTTTAGTAATCGTTCTGTTGAGTATCAACGTTTACAATTAGAAAAGGAACTGGCGGATAAACAGCTTGCTTCAGCGATGGCAACTTATGAGCAATCTAAAAATGACTTTAATAAAAAGCAGCTTTATTTAGAAAGATTAGCAATGCCATCCCTACCTGATGAGGCCACCAAACCTAAACGTTTTAAAAATACATTATCCGGTTTTGTATTTGGACTTTTACTTTGGGGTGTGGTGCGATTGTTTGTGGCAGGTGTAAGAGAGCATAATGACTAATTATCTTTCGTCCATAAAAAGCTTTCATCACTCGTTTAAAATCCAGTTGCGTGTAATTTATGCTTTATTAATGCGTGAAATTATTACGCGTTATGGACGGCATAATATTGGCTTTGCGTGGCTATTTGTTGAGCCAATGATTTTTACTTCAGTGATTGCTTTATTTTGGAATGCTACTCGAGATATGCATCAAAGTGGAGCATTACCAATTGTGCCATTTGCCGTAATTGGGTACTCTATTGTTTTGTGTTGGCGAAATAGCGTAGGGCGAGTAACCAAAGCAATTAGTGCTAATACAGGGCTTTTGTATCATCGTAATGTGACGGTGATTGATGTGTATTTAGCTAGAATTTTTTTAGAAGTTTTTGGTTCTTTGGTTTCCTTTTTGGTTTTGTCAGCAGTTTTTTATTTTTTTGATTTGATGCCACTACCTGATGATTTTTTATATATGGTATTTGGTGGGCTGCTATTGATTTGGTTTACTGTTGGATTTTCTTTTGTAATGGGCTGTCTTTGTGAGATGTCTGAAGTATTTAACCGTTTTTGGGGTGCGACCACAATTATTATTTTTCCAATTTCTGGTGTGGCTTTTTTTGTACATTGGTTGCCCAATATTGCACGTGAATATATTTTATATATTCCAATGGTGCATTTTACTGAAATGATTCGTCATGGTTATTATGGTGATGTAATTCCCACTTATGAAAATATTGGCTATATTGTAGAGTGTAATCTAATGTTATCTTTTGTAGGATTGACGTTATTACGCTATGTAGAAGACAATCTGGAATGATATGATACGGCTAGAGCATGTGACTAAAGCATATCCTTTTGGTAAGGGCAAAAGAGAGGTTCTTAAGGATATTAATTTTACCTTACAAAAGGGTGAAAAAATTGGCATACTTGGACGAAATGGTGCAGGTAAGTCAACATTGGTTCGGGTTTTAGGTGGCGCAGAAAAACCAACATCAGGCAAGATAACCAAAAATATGAGCATATCTTGGCCTTTGGCGTTTAGTGGGGCATTTCAAGGCAGTCTAACAGGTGTGGATAATGTACGTTTCGTGTGTCGCATCTATAATAAAGATTATCATGAAGCAATGATGATGGTAGAGTCTTTTGCTGAGCTTGGTAAATATTTGTATGAACCTGTAAAGGTTTATTCATCAGGTATGAAAGCAAGACTTGCTTTTGCGATTTCTATGGCAGTAGATTTTGATTGTTATTTGATTGATGAAGTGATTTCTGTGGGCGATGCCAGTTTTAAACAAAAATGCCAAATAGAATTATTTGAAAAACGGGCTCATAAATCCATGATTTTGGTATCCCATGAGCTAAATATTGTTAAACAGTATTGTGATAAGGCTGCTATTTTAAAAGCAGGTGAAATGACTGTTTATGAGAATATGGATGAGGCTTTTGAGGTGTATAAGATGCTCTAGGTAACTTGGCATCGAGCATTAAGGGAACTTATGAAGTTGTTAGATGATATTGAAAAGAAATTAGTTGAAAAATTGCCAGTTAGGGATAAAATAACCCTCCAAAGACGTTTAAACAAACTTAAAAGAGATCCAGAAGCTTTTTTTAAGGATTCCTATTATAAACGTAAAGAGCAGATAAAAAAATACCTTCCCTTAAAATACGAAGGTAATAATCAATTTACAATCGTTTCGGCCGTTTATAACGTCGAAAAATACCTTGATGAATACTTTGACAGTATCGTCAAACAAAGCTTGAATTTCAAAAAACACATTCAAATCATTCTAGTAGATGATGGATCAACCGATCATTCGGCAGAAATCATCAAACGATGGCAAGCCAAATTTCCCCAAAATATCCATTATTTTTACAAAGAAAATGGCGGCCAGGCCTCGGCACGCAATCTAGGTTTGCAACATGTTGAAACCGAATGGGTAACATTCATAGATCCAGATGATTTTGTTTCTCCTAATTATTTTTGGGAAATAGATAAGGTCTTGCATCTAGAGAAAGAAGTTACATTAATTTCTGTCCCTATAGCTGTTTATAAAGAAAATACAAGGAGCTATTCTTATGACACAGCTCCCCTATCATATTGCTTTAAAGATAATATTAAAAAAATTAGAATTAGTGATCTAAAAAATAAAATACAATTATCCGTCTGTACCGCTCTCTTTAAAACCAAAGTAATCCAAAATAATGGATTATGTTTTGATGAAAAAATTAAACCTTCTTTTGAAGATGGGAAATTTGTAGCTGATTATTTTTTAGCACAAACAAATGAATATATATATTTCTTGGATACAGTATATTATTTTTATAGAACACGTGAAGATGGAAGCTCAACAACTAATACTCAATGGCAAAAGAAAGAAAAATACATAGATGTTTTTAAATATGGCTATCTTGTTGTGTTTGAAAATTATATGAAAAAGTATAACAATGTACCATTAAACATCCAATTTACTTTTTTATATTTTGCTATTCAGTATATTAAATTACTTATAAAAAATGAACAGGCCGTCAGTTTCTTGACTAATTATGAAAAAGAGGAATTTCTACGATTATTCTACAAATGCTTTAACTATATAGATAAGCAGACAATTATGCAGTTTCATCTGCATGGATGTAGCTTTTTTTATAAATCAGGCATGATAAATCTTTTCAAAAATGAAGAAGTTAATTTTAAAATGGTATATGTTAATAAAATTGACTATTCGAATAACTTGATAGAAATATGTTTTTATGCAAAAGATGATGTGAGTATGGAATATTACATAAATGGAAAATATTCTATTCCTGCATTTAGAAAAGAAAAAGGCTATTCTTTTCTAGATAAAACTTTTATAAATGAATATCGTATATGGCTTCTTATTGATGAATTCAGTACTACTTTAGAAATAAAATCAAAATCTACAGTTAAAATAGTATATAATAAACAAGAATATACTGGTAATTTTTTATTAAATACAACCACCAAGAACAATCCTATTTCTATTACTGAAAAACCTTGGATTTTTATTGATAAGGAAACCAAGGCTGATGATAATGCGGAACATTTATATAGGTATATAGCTAAAAAACATCCAAACCAACCAATATATTTTGTATTGAATAAAGATTCAATAGATTGGACTAGATTAAAAAAGAGTAATTTTAATCTCTTAGAATTTAACTCACCTTTATTCAAGAGAATATATAAAGAGGCATCTGTAATTTTCAGCTCACATTGCGATAAATATTTTACAGAATATTTTGGTCGTGATACATTGAAAGATAAGAAATTTGTATTTCTTCAACATGGGGTGATTATGCATGATCTATCAGAATGGCTGAATAATGTTCCTAAAATAGATATATTTTGTACGTCTACAATCCCTGAATACAATTTTATCGGAGGAGAAAAAAGTCCTTATAAATACTCATATGAAGTTAAACTAACTGGTTTAGCAAGACATGATATGTTAATGCGTAAAGCTAAAAAATATAAATCTTCAAAAAATATTGTAATTATACCTACATGGAGAAATCATGTAGTTGGCCCACTAAAGTCGGGAAAAGTAACCCGTGAATTAAATCCCGATTTTAAAAATACAGATTATTTTAAACACTGGTATGAGTTCCTACATAGCCATGAGGTTAAAAGAATTTTAGATGAGTATGGATATACATTAACATTTATTCCTCATCCTAATATTACTGACTATCTGCCTTTGTTTAACTTACCTGACTATATAGAAAGCCCAATTAATGCGGAAGATTTTTCTATTCAGGATTATTTAGCTCGATCTTGTCTTTTAATAACTGATTACTCTTCTATTACATTCGATATGGCTTTTTTAGAACGTGGTACTTTATATTACCAATTTGATGCAGATACATTTTTTTCAGGTAATCATACCTCTAATAAAGGGTATTTTGATTATAAAAGAGATGGTTTTGGTCCTATCGCATATAGTCTCCAAGAATTATTAGATAACTTACAAAAATTTGTTATGAATCATAGAAGAATCTATGAGTCATATAAAACCCGTCTTAAGAACTTATACCCTAATCGTGATGGAAAAAATTGTAAGCGTATTTATGATGTAGTTATGTCTTTACAGGAACCAACTCGCGTAATTGATGAAGATCGTTTATCTTTATTAAAAAATATGATTAACAGATCGGAAAGTATTCATGCATGGGACTTAGCAGCAAGACGTATCCAAGTTCTGCTAGATACAGGGCGTCTGGATACGGAAGAAACAGCTGATTATCGCCATCGTTATCTGAACGCTTTATTTGAAAGCAAACAGTTTAATACATTGCAAAATCTGTTACCTGATTATCCTGATATCGCAGGTTACTGGCATGCGAAAATGGACTTATATATCGGTAATGCTGTCAAAGGGGCGGAATTTTTTGCTGAAAACGAGCATATAGGAACGCAAAATGATTTACTTGTAGCATTACTTGCAGCCTTGTTTCATCAAGCAAAAAGGCCGTCTGAAAAACTGTTTGCCCGGATAGGTACAGACTTACCCGACTCATATCAACCTTTGTTAGCCGTAGCACAAAAGCTATCGGAGCAAAATTATTTTGTAGCATTGGCTTTACTGAAAACGTATATTGATAGCTTGGACGATCGCAAAAAAGGCTATCTCAAACCCGAGCTATTGGCTTCTTACCTCTGTATGAAACTTGGTAACTTACAAGGCGCGCATCAGTTTTTGGTTGCTTTTGAAAACCATACTCAAAATGATCCAAGTTGCCGTATCGCTATTGCAAGACTTGCAAAATTACGTGGTGATTCTGAAAAACTATTTACCCAGCTTAACCGTGCCTTTGAAGAAAATCTGCTCTTAATTCCTGAAGATTTAACAGTCGATTATCTGAAAAAAATGTACGCTACCGGCAACACTGACGGCGAAGGATATCTATTGGCTCAACTGCGCCAAAAATATCCTGAGAATCCGTCTTTAGCCTTGTATGAAGCTGAAAAACTTGCCCAAAACCAAGATTGGGAGTCTGTCACCAAAATATTGGCTGATTTTGCACAAGCCTCACCTGAAACGATGTATCTTTATACAACTGCTTTATGCCGTCTGAAAAACCATCAGGCAGCACAACGTTATTTTGACAGTCTCTCTCTACAAGACACAGCAGCATATTGGAAACTGGCAGCTGAAATAGCCGAAGCTAAAGGTGACAAGGCATTACAGGCTGAGTGTCTGAAAAAACAATTGGCTTGTTTAGAGTAATCTCTGTCTTATCTTAAAAAAGGTCGTCTGAAAACTTTTATGTTTTCAGACGACCTTTATTGTTAATACACTAATCAAACTACCATATATCTAATTTATATTTTAATTCAGATTAATGTCCGAATCAGTGATATGGATGTCCAACAGCAAATTATTGATAATGGTATTGGACAAGAATACTGTATTTCCTGAAAAATCTATGTGCTTTTGAATTTTTTCAAAGTCAAACTCACATAATACAACTGTAGGCAATGCTTCTTTCAGCTCTTTAATATCCGGATAAAACTCTGATACCTTAGCCGATGAAATGACCACTTGATTTTCAAGGTTATGATCAATTACATCTGGTAGCTTTTTGAAAGTCTCCAAAATCGGCGTACGGATAGAGTGCAGATACAAAGGATCTTTGCCACCATAGTATTTATGGTTGCCCAAAAATGGGTCGATTGCAAAGGTTTTGTACCCACCAATTAAGCCGTGATATACCGCCCCTGTACCGCCTGATGATGCACCGCAAATGACTACGTTTTTCTTATCTATGCCATAAATACTCATCAGGCTCTTAATGAAACGCTGGATATTGTCTTCAATATTTTCATCAAACTTTGTATTCAACCCATGACTACCAAACGCGTCTGATACATCAGCCATACGGATGATATAAGTATTTGGCATAATGCTGTTGCTGATAAATGGAAATGGGTGGCTATAATAACGGTCAACCATATTCTCATTACTCTTATTGGTATAAGAGAACAACACCAATAGGTTTTTCTTGTTGGCACTCAATACTTTCGGTGCTTCAACAGTATAAATGACATTTTCCAACTCATGGAAAGAGTCTGGGAAATAAGCCAAAAGATCTTTATAACTGTGCTTGTTCACACGGCGGAACACACTTACACCCATTTTGTGTTCAACAGCTAAAAAGCCTCTATTATTTAGCTCATAAACATAATCACTTAGACCATGATTCCGAGCATAGCTTAGGAAAAACTCATTACTGTCGCCTTTAACACCAATGTATTGAACTTCCGGCTCATCCAAATACTCGGCTAAATTAATGCCTTTATTTTTTTCAACATTCAGGATGTAGCACAGTTCGCTGCCAAGATAGATGGAAGTAACTTCTAAAATCTCACTAAATTTATCCTCAATTTTTGCCCAATCGGCTTCAGCAAATTTAAAAGACAATGTTGTCTTTTCTTGGTTAACCGATTGTGGGTAACTTTCATAGACTTCTGAAATATGTTTCAAAAATTTTGGAAAACCAGAAATTTGAGAAACCTTGCTCTTATTACGCTCAATAAAGTTAAAGGTTTGACCTAATGTTGAATAGCTGACACTGACAAAATAGTCGTTCAACAGAAAATCAAACACTATACTTTGATTATCATAAATCCAAGCAGAAACCTTTTGAGAATCAATCTTGGCTTTTCGTAAGATGTTTTGCTGAATTTTATATAAATCCATTTTATAAACCCTGTTGATATTTTTCCAACAATGCTTTTTTGTCGGTTTTGTGGTTGGTGCTGACTGGAATTTCATCAATGTGAATAAATTCAGACGGCATCATGTAAGACGGTAAATTTTGTACTAATGCGTCTTTGATCGCCTGAGTATCTGCACTTTGCTTGGCTGTATAGAAACACACCAAACGCAATACTGCGCCTGTGTTGCGCTTCAACGCCACTACTGCCACATTATCAAAGGCAAATTCCTTAAGGTTAAGGATTTTTTCTTCAATTTCTGAAAGTTCGATACGGTAGCCATTGAGCTTAATCTGCTCGTCTTTACGGCCTTGTACATAGAACAATCCATTTCTTTCAAAACCGTAGTCACCTGTTTTATAAGTGCGGTTATCTGCACTGTGTACTACCAAGCGTTTAGCATTTTCAGTTTCGTTGTTCAGATAGCCACGCATCACATGATTACCGCTAATCCAAATCTCTTCGTCAACAATCTCTAATTTGGAATTAAGCACGGCAACGCCTACAGGCAACTCTTCTTCTGCCGCCAGCATATCAGGTGTAATATCAACGTAAGTTGTTGCTACAGTAGCTTCAGTCGGACCATAGGTATTGATAACGCGGACACCGGGAAATTTTTGAAAAATCATATTTACTACTGGTTTGCCAAGTTTTTCGCCACAGAACAAAAATTCTTTCAAACTCGGTAAAGTAGCCTGACTGCATTTAGGGTTAAGCAGCTGCTGCATGGCAAAAGAAGGCGTGGAAACCCAAGTAGTAATTTGTTGTTTGGCCAAAAAATCAATCCAGGTGGCAGGATTAGAAATAGCGTCACGACTGTTCATGACAATGCAACCACCGTAAGCCAAGTTGCCAAAGATTTCGTACATTGACAAATCAAACGCAAACGGAGCCTGATTCATGAATACATTAGGTGCGGCTAAATTAAGCTGCTCTTTCATCCATTTCATCAGGTTAAACACGGCTTCACGACCGATTTGCACACCCTTAGGTGCGCCGGTTGTTCCTGAAGTAAACATGATGTAAGCCAAATCTTTTTCAGCCAGCTCTACTTCTTCGTCAGTCTGCTTTTCAAAAGTTTGCGTTGCCGAACGGTATACAAAGCGTGCTTTCGACAGTTGGCAGATATTGTTCAGACGGCTTTCAGGATAAATACTATCCACCGGAATAAAAGGGATTTTGTTTAATAAGCAGGCATAAATTGCCACTGCAAAATCAATTTCTTTATGGCCGTGCAACACCAAAGGAATGTTTTTAGTAATAGCTGCTATGCTTTTGTAAGCCTCGATAAATGCGGCTATTTTTACGCGCAACTCTTCCCAAGAACATTCCTGAGTATCATTAACTAACGCTTTTCCCGAAGTTTGGCTGAAACGGTATTCCAAAAAATCATCAAGATTTTGGAATTCATTTAATTGTTTCATGATTTAGCCTTTGTAATTATTTTCAACATATTGAATGATATTGGCTGAGTTTGCCAAAATATCAACCAGTTGCTCAAACGGCAAATCAACATCAAATTTTTGTTTGATGGCCATAACCAAATCCATTGCGCTCACAGAATCAATAAGTCCTGTAGACAACAATTCTTCATTTGCTGACACTTGTTTTTGTGCAACTTGTGAAATTAACGCCAAAACTTCATTAGAGATAGTCATGATATAACCTTGTATTAAATACTGAAATACTGATAGGATGAAATTGGTAATTTTATCATAATTTCAAATAATATCATAGTTATTTTGCGCCCAATCTACATAGTAGATGAAAAATAGCTATTCTACGTTGTAGATTTTTTTGTTATTATATTTTATAATGGGGAAAGCGTGTGATAGGTGATAGATGTTTTTTTATAATTAAAAAATTAATTGAATAATATTAATGTGCAATGATTTAAGATTAAATGAATCATAAAGATAATCATACGCATACTTTTAAGACATTAGGTTTGTTTTTTAATTGGAAGATAATAATGAAAATTAATTTAAAAAAATATAAGCAAAAAACTAAAAAATTTATTAAAAATCCTATCATCTTTTCTCGAGATTATTTGAATAAGTATTATCCACAATCTTATACTGAATTGAAAATAGATGAAGTTTATGAACTAGCCTTATCATCATATATAGAATCTGATTATGTTACTGTAGGCGATGATATGGCAGTTGATGTGGTATACACGTGGGTAGATAATACAGATAATCAATGGCAGGAAAAGTATAAATATTATAAAAATCAAGATAAACAGAATAATATTGGAGCATTTGCAACTGACATAGCTCGATTTAGTAACCATAATGAATTATATTATTCTATTAAATCAGTTAAAAAGTTCTTGCCATGGGTCAGAAATATCTATATTGTTACTGATGAGCAGATACCTCTTTGGCTGCATGAGTTCTCTGACATATTTTTAATAAATCACTCAGACATAATTGATAAAAAATATTTACCAACTTTTAATTCCCATGTAATAGAATCATTTTTATATAAAATACCAAACTTATCAGAAAATTTTATCTATTTTAATGATGATGTATTTGTTGCAAAATCTCTAGAGAAAAAACATTTTTTTAGTGCCAATAATTTAGCCTCATTATTTATCTCGGCAAAAAATTTGCAAGATATGAAAAATAAGAAAATAAACACAGCAACATTACATGCTTGTTTTAATTCAATTAACTTACTAAAAAATCACTATCAAATCAGTATAAACAACACATTAATTCACACTTATTACCCACTTAAAAAATCAGCTTATGAGAAAGCATGGCAATTGTATAAGAAAGAAATTGAAAGTTATTTATCCAATAAATTTCGTAGCAATAATGACATCAATATGGCAACCTTCTTGGTCCCATGGTTAATGTATTGCGAGGCCAAATCCACTGAAAGAATTGATGTCTGTTATTATTTTAATATTCGTTCTCCAAGTGCAGTTAGCTACTATAGACAACTTTTGGAATTAAAAGAAAAAAAGATTTGCCCACATTCATTCTGTGCTAATGATTTTAACACCGAAAATCCCAATCAATTAGCTGACTATAATAATAAATTGCTTGTTTTTTTAAATAGTTATTATGATTAATTTGGAGTGCATATAATGAAATTTCCTACCCACGCCATCATTCCTACTGCAGGTTTTGGTACTCGCATGTTGCCTTTATCAAAAGCTGTTCCAAAGGAACTTTTACCATTGGGTAATAAGCCTGCGATTCAATATGTTATTGAAGAGGCGATTGCTGCTGGTATTAAAAATATTGTATTGGTTAATCATGCCCAAAAACAAGCTATTGAAAATTATTTTGATACAAACAGTGAACTTGATACCCAGCTTCGCAGTAAAGGTAAAAATAAACTAGCAGATAGTTTGGATTTTTTGCCTAAAGATGTCAAAATTATTAGTGTTAGGCAGGGCAGGCCATTGGGGTTAGGTCATGCAGTCCTGCAAGGGCATGCAGTAATTGGCGATAATCCTTTTGCGGTTTTACTTCCTGATGTGGTACTTGATCCGTTTGCTGGTCAATATGCTACCAAAAATCTAACCTTTATGCTGGAACAATATGCCAAAACAAAACGTAGTCAAATTTTAGTGGACCCCGTTGCGGTGGAAGATATTGATAAATATGGCATTGCTGAATTGGAAAATCAGCAAAATATTGTCAAATCAGATACCAATAAAACATTTGCAGTTAAAGGTTTTGTAGAAAAGCCGAGTCCAAATGTAGCCCCATCAAATTTAGCGGTTGTTGGTCGTTATGTTTTTGATAATGCAATTTTTGATTATTTGGAGAAAACAGCTCCAAGTGTGGGCGGTGAAATTCAGCTGACTGATGCTATTGATGCTTTGATTGGCAGTCAAGGCGTAGATGTGGTTACCATGACTGGTAATAGTTTTGATGCAGGCGATATGCAAAGTTACATCAAAGCTTTTATGCATTTTGCCAACCAACAGATAAGCTTATAGGTGATGCAATGGCTGCTTGGGAGCGTTTGGAAGAACTTGCTTTATCAAAACCAAACTTAGAACAGTTATTCACTGATAAAACTCGCGCTGAACGTTATATTGTATCGGCATGTGATATGGTCATGGATTTTAGTAAGCAGTTGATTGATGATGAAATTTTAAACAATCTCTTGAAGCTTGCTCAACAAAAACAGCTTAATCAAAAAATACACGCTCTATTATCTGGTGAAAAAATAAACGATACCGAAAATCGTCCAGCACTACATACAGCTTTACGTCTGCCTAGGGATGAAACGCTTTTTGTGGATGGTTTTAATGTTAATTGTGCCATTCAAGAAAGTTTGGATAAAGTTGCTACAATCAGCGAGCGTATTCGGGTTGGTATTTGGCGAGGTTTTAGCGGTAAAGCAATTACTGATGTGGTAAATATTGGCGTTGGAGGTTCAGATTTAGGACCTTTGATGGCAACATTTGCGCTTGATGAGTGGTCGAAAACCAATATTTGTGTTCATTTTGTGTCCAATATGGATGGTACCCAGATTCATCAGCTTTTAAGTGTGTTAAATCCTGAAAGTACCTTATTTATCATTTCATCTAAATCTTTTGGTACAATTGATACATTATCAAATGCCAAAACCGCTCTAGAGTGGCTAAAATCTGTTCATCACAACACGCAAAGTATTTTGCGTCGTCATTTTATTGGTATTTCTACCAAACCTGACAAAATGAGCGATTGGGGAATTCATCCTGAAAACCAGCTCCTGCTTTGGGACTGGGTAGGTGGTCGCTTTAGTATGTGGTCGGCAATTGGGCTTGCCATCGCGATTAAAATTGGCATGCCCCAGTTTCATCAGCTGCTTCTTGGGGCACACGAGATGGATAAGCATTTTGCTAAGACCGATTTTCGGCAAAATTTACCTGTATTGCTTGGGCTTATCGGAGTTTGGAATAGTACATTTTTAAATATTAACGCCCATACCGTATTGCCTTATGATGGTAGATTATCTTATTTCCCCAATTATTTAACCCAGCTTGAAATGGAGTCAAATGGTAAATCTGTAAATCGCCAAGGGCAAGCGGTGGACTATGAAACATGTCCAATTTTGTGGGGAGATATTGGTTCAAATGCGCAGCATGCTTTTTATCAGCTATTGCATCAAGGCACGCGTGAGGTTTCTTGTGATTTTATTGCGCCAATTAATCGTTATCATGATAAGCAGCAGCCCAACCCATTTTTAATCAACCAACATAAATTAGCATTGGCAAATTGTTTGGCGCAAAGTCAAGTTTTGGCATTTGGCAATTATGCTTTAAAAAATCAAACCAGTGATAAACAGGAAGTTTTTAAGCATTATCGAGGTAACCAGCCATCAACTACTCTCTTGTTAAAGAGTTTAACACCTAAAACTTTGGGTTCATTGATTGCTTTGTATGAGCATAAAGTTTATGTAATGAGTGTGATTTGGCAAATTAATCCATTTGACCAATGGGGTGTTGAAATTGGTAAGGTGATGGCAAATAATGTGTATGCGGATTTATTAAATAAAGATGCTGTCTATGATTATGATGCTTCAACCAATCAATTATTAACATTAATTAAGACCCATCAAAATCACAATTTATTAACGAGTTAGGGGGATTTTGATGAATTTATATAAAAAAAATACCTATATTATTGGTGCAAGCCATGAAGCAATGAATTCGGCAATCTTATTAGCTAGTTTAGATATGCCAGTTACGCTGATT
Source organism: Moraxella sp. I5G (assembly GCF_055193055.1). Lineage (NCBI taxonomy): Bacteria > Pseudomonadati > Pseudomonadota > Gammaproteobacteria > Moraxellales > Moraxellaceae > Moraxella > Moraxella sp. I5G. Next base: position 46,874 of record NZ_JBUXLH010000006.1, read on the forward strand.
GCTAGTCAAAAAAATATAAATAACACATTACGCCATTATCAATTTGACAGACAAATGGATGTATTGTGGCATTTATATGTATCTCAACAAAAAATAAATTTATGGTATGATAAAAATAGTTTTTTTACTGAAGATTATTTAAATCAAGACGCTATTTTTTGGGTGTTTACTGATGAGTTAAGTCCAGATGATTTGGAAAAACTTTGTCAATATTGTCAAAACCCTCACAGTCAGATTATTTTTAGTGGAATGGATGATATTGGCAACATAGATAAAATTGCTAAAAACATTCATTCATCTTGGGTATATTATTTACCATTTATATTTATGAAGGATGGGGCAAATTTTAATTCATTATTTAGTCCCGACTTAGTCCTGATTGGTGAAAAAACTAAAAATAGTCATTTGTATTGCCAGATATTGATGTTTTTTATAAATCATGCTTATAAAATCCATTTAACCGATATTAAAACTGCTGAATTTGCTAGAAGTAGTATTATAGGCATGCTTGGGGCGAGACTTTCTTTTATTAATGAGTTGGCGCGTCTTGCTGATAGCGAGCAAATTAGCATTAAAGAAATTGAAAATATTCTTCGCAAAGATAAACGTATTGGCAAGGCTTATTTGTCAGCAGGATGGGGCTTTGGAGGGCGTTCACTGCCAAAAGAGCTTGTAAATTTAAAAGAAAAATTTAAAGAAAATAAAGTAGAGACGGCGCTTATTGAATCCATTATTAATATTAATGAAGATCAAAAGGAACTAATTTTTCGTAAATTTTGGCAATATTTTCATGGTTTTATTGATAATAAAACGGTGGTGATTTGGGGGGCAGGTTATAGAAATGAGGCAGGAATTACTGCAAATTCTGCCATACATCCTTTGTTGAAATTGCTATGGTCCTATAATATTAATACTTATATTTATAGCAATAATACCACCAGTGAATTAGAGGATATGTATGGAGATAATGATTTATTTACTATCATTGATCATCCATACCAAAAACTAAAGGAAGTAGATGCGCTATTTATTATTAATTGGTCTCTTGTATTAAAACCAGATATTCATCAGTTAAATCAAATCAGATTGCCAATTTTTGACGCTAAAAATATTTTATCTCAAGAAGATATCCGTGATTATCAGGGTGATTATTTTGGGATTGGTGAGCAAAAAAATAGAAGTTAATCATATATAAGATTGTTAATTATGAAAAAAATTCTGGTAACAGGTGGGGCAGGTTATATTGGTTCACACACATTGATTGAGTTGATTGGTGCGGGTTTTTCTCCTGTGGTTTACGATAATTTGTCCAATTCTAGCTTAGTTTCCCTCCAAAGAGTTGAAGAAATTGTTCAAAAACCCATTGATTTTATTTTCGGTGATGTGTTGGATAAAGCAGAGCTAAAAAAAACATTTGATAAATATGAATTTTTTGCAGTGATTCACTTTGCAGGATTAAAAGCTGTTGGTGAGTCGGTGGTCAAGCCAGTTAAATATTATCAAAATAATGTCGCTGGTACCCTGAATTTACTAGAAGTCATGAATGAAAAAGGTGTAAAAAACTTTATTTTTTCATCATCAGCAACTGTGTATGGGCATCAAGAAACATTACCCTTTATAGAAGATATGACGCGCTCTGCAACCAATCCTTATGGGCAAAGTAAACTGATGGTGGAATACATTATGGAAGATTTGGCAAAATCTAAGCTGGATTTTAATGCCATCTCCTTACGATATTTTAACCCTATTGGTGCCTATCATACCGGTACAATCGGTGAAGACCCAAGTGACATTCCTAATAATTTAATGCCTTACATTAGTCAGGTTGCGGTTGGGAGATTGGAGAAATTATCCATCTTTGGTAATGATTACGATACCATAGATGGTACAGGCGTACGCGATTATATTCATGTTGTTGATTTGGCAAAAGGTCATGTGGCTGCGCTTCAATATCTGGTAAATAATAAAAAACCAACCGGATTTTTGGCAGTTAATTTGGGAACAGGTAAAGGCACCTCAGTACTTGAGCTTGTAAATGCCTTTGTTAAAATCACAGGACAGAAGATTCCTTATGTGTTTGCACCCCGCAGAAGTGGCGATGTGCCCGCTTATTACGCCAGTAGTGAAAAGGCTAAAACACTCTTTGGTTGGCAAGCGCAGTTTGATATTGAGCAAATGTGTGCTGATACCTGGCGCTGGCAAAGTAACAACCCAAATGGCTATCAAAAGTAAAATTACCAATGAGTGCGGAATAAATTATGCAAAAATGGGTTTTAGCATCCAATAATCAAGGAAAATTGACTGAATTTCAGAACTTATTTGATAAGGCGAATTTGCCAGTGTACATCGTTCCCCAAGGACAATTGGGAATTGATGATGCTGTAGAAAATGGATTGAGTTTTATAGAAAATGCTATCATTAAAGCTCGCCATGCCAGTAAAATAAGTGGGCTGCCGGCGATTGCTGATGATTCTGGATTGTGTGTGCCTGCGCTAAATAATATGCCAGGAATTTATTCGTCTCGATTTGCTGGCAAACATGGCGATGATAAAGCAAATAATGTCAAACTTATTCAGGAATTGAAGTGTTTTTATCCAAATGGTGTCAAAGGCGAGTTCGTTTGTGTCTTGGTGTTTGTGCGTCATGCTAATGACCCTTTACCCGTTATTGCTGAAGGACGTTGGTTGGGGAAAATTCTGGATAAAGAAGCGGGGGAAAATGGCTTTGGTTATGACCCATTATTTTTTATTCCTGAATTGAATAAAACTTCCGCTCAACTGGATAAAAATCTTAAAAATACCATTAGCCATCGAGCAAAAGCGATGAATGAATTGCTGAAAAAATTGCAATTCATAGACTTTTAGAAAATTTTTATCACAAACATTCTTATGTTACAATGAGTCATCATTATTTTAAGGAAATTTCATGCTGACTCATGAGCAAATTCGTGCTGCCAAACTTGTTGATAACTGCTTAAAAGATAAAATTATTTTAGTTACTGGAGCAGGTGACGGCATTGGGCGGACAGTCAGTCTTTTTTATGCCAAATATGGTGCTACTGTACTTTTACTGGGTAGAACCCAAAGTAAATTGGAAACGCTTTACGACGAAATAGAGGCACTTGGCTATGCAACACCTGCAATTTTGCCAATGGATTTTGCAAAAGCAACATTTGCTCAAATGAATGAATTGTCATTGTTGATTCAAAAAGAATTTGGCTACTTGGATGGTATAGTACACAATGCGGGGATTTTAGGGGCATTAACACCTTTAGAAATGTATGACCCAATCACCTTTGAAGAGGTGATGAAAATTAATTTTACTGCACCTTTTATGCTGACTCAGGCGTTATTTGGGCTTTTAATGAAGGCAAAAAGTGCATCTGTAATTTTTACCAGCAGTAGTGTGGGAGCAAAACCCAGAGCATTTTGGGGAGCGTATGCCCTGTCAAAACAAGGTTTAGAGGGTATGAGTGATATTTTTACTCAAGAAACTCAAAACCATACTACACTGCGTTTTAATACCATTAATCCCGGCGCGACACGCACTAATATGCGTGCCCATGCTTTTCCAGGTGAAGACCCCAACTCGTTAAAAACTCCCGAAGAGATTATTACACCCTATATTTATTTAATGACTGATGATGCCTCAGGCGTTAAAGGTAAAGTTATTGATTGTCAGCCAAAATAAATATTATCTAAATTATTATTTATAATCATGGACTTACTACGAAATTTATTTTTAATTCTTATCTTGATTTTGGTATCAAGTTTTTTTTCCATTGCAGAGATTTCTTTGGCGGGCGCAAGACGGGTTAAACTTCAATCATTGTCTGAATCAGGCGATGTGCGTGCTAATAAAATTTTAAACTTACAGACTCATTCTGCTGATTTTTTTGCTACCAGCCAAATTGGTTTAAATGCTGTAGCTATTCTGGGCGGTTCTGTTGGTGAAGGAGCTTTGCGCCCCTATTTTTCGGTACTCATTGGACAGTTTTATCAAGGACAATGGCTTGAAAGCATTGCTTTTTTCTCATCATTTGTGTTAGTTACTTTGCTATTTATTTTATATGCTGATTTAATCCCTAAACGTATTGCAATGATTAATCCTGAAAGAGCCGCTTTGGCTGTGATTAATCCTGTGTTATTGGTGATTACTCTGGTTAAGCCATTGGCATGGTTTATTAATGTGATTGCTAATGCCACTTTTCGTATTTTTAATATTAATACCACTCGTGAGGACAGCGTTACTTTTGATGATGTGTCAGCAATTATGGAGGCTGGTGCTGAGGCAGGCGTGGTGCTGCAGCAAGAGCAGCATTTGATTGAAAATGTCTTTGAATTAGAAGAGCGTACAGTGCCATCGTCAATGACTGCTCGGGATGATGTGGTTTTTTTTACCATGAATGAACCAGAAGACAGCATACGTCAAAAAATTGCCGATTATCCATATTCAAAATTTTTGGTATGCAATGAGCATATCGACCAAGTGATCGGCTATGTAGATACCAAAGATATTTTGATGCGGATTTTAAATCATAAATCATCATTTCAACTTAATGAAGCCATCATTCGTAACGTTCTTATTATTCCAGATACATTGACTTTATCTGAGCTTTTAGACCGTTTTCGTGCTAGCAAAGACAAAATTGCAGTTGTAGTAAATGAATATGCCCTTGTTGTTGGGCTAATTACACTATCTGATGTCATGATGACGGTAATGGGCGATTGGGTGGTTCAAGAAACTGAAGATTTACAAATCATTAAACGCAGCGAAAATTCATGGTTGATAGATGGACTGACTCCTATTGATGATGTTAAACATGCTTTAGAAATTGATGAATTTCCTGATTGGGACCATTATGAGACCTTGGCGGGTTTTATCATGTATCGTTTACGAAAAATCCCTCGCCCTGCTGACTGGGTGGAGCACGCAGGTTATAAATTTGAAGTGGTAGACATTGACCACTACAAAATCGACCAATTACTGGTTACCCGATTACCCACCTTGTCATCTGAGGAAATCAATCAAAATCTTGATAAAGAGTAAGCTGTTCATTTTAATAAATTTTTAATTTTTTTGCGGTTGTCATGCACGTCTGATAGCGTTTATCCACGTTGGTGGCAAACCAATTAGTATTGTAATCTTTGCTAAGTTTAGGACCTGAAATCACAACTTGCGGCATGATAGCATAACTGTATTTACCTTTATTTTTTTCTTTGTATAATTCATTGATTTTTTGGTAAGTCTGTGTACTTTCAAAGCTCTGTCGCTTTTCCTTTTTTAGGTCGCTGCGAATTTGCCAGTCGGGTGTTGGGGTTTTACCGGTGCTTAAGATGGATATAAGCGCTTGTTCTGTTTGGCTTTTTTTATCAGACACGCCGCCGTTACTATAAAGCAGTAAATCGCCATCAATATCAAGTTTTTTACCTGATAAAACGGCAACTCTTTGCTGAAAAGCAGCGTTGCGACTTGAATACATTCCCGAATTGTAATCAGCAAAACGATATAAAGGTTTGTCATAATCAGCTTTATACAACATCAAACGATGAATTCCATAATAAAGACCACCATATTGCCCATACATATCATTGCGCAATGCTCGGTCGCTCATGCTGGCACGTCGGTGATTTCTAGCATAATTAATATGCACCTGCATTGAGCCTAAGGTAGTAATTGGATTGACTCGCTCATCTAGACCCTCGCCTGTGATTTTAACCACATCAGTCAGTTTGGAAACTTTATATGTACTGGTAAAATAATCAAAGATGGTTTGATACAGCTCATCAAGTTCTTTTTCAGTTTTGACTTTTTTAATTTGAGAGATAAAATTATTATTTTTACTGGGTTCGTTTTGTAGCATATTACGAAAAACTTTTGCTAAAGGTTTACCAAGTTTGTCTTCTAGTTTTTCATCAATGGCTTTTAGGGACGCTTCACCAAGATTTGGCACACTAGGGTCGGCATTAAAATTGGATTCTTGGTCGACAACAGCAATCACTGTACAAACGTTTTGTACGTCTTTATGGATTTTTAGGGTGTCAAAAATATCGCTGATGTCTTTTGCCCAACTGGGTCGGTTTTTAACGCGAGTAGGAATGAGTTTGGCGATTTGTTCGCTATTAATGCTTTTGGTGGTGGGTTTAGTTTCTTCAGGCAAACAGGCGGTTAAAAAAAATGCACTGGTGCTTAGGGTGATAAGAGGAACTTTTTTTAGCATAGCGTGTGTTGTCTTAAAAACAAAATATTTTGAGCATTATAAGTGAGCAAAATCTTTATTTAATTGCCCACTGTTTAGATTTTGTAATCAAACTTGACTTAAGTCAATTTAATCATTTTCCAAAACGCGCATCAAACCTTCTTGTTGGGTAGTGGCAACCAATTTACCATCTTGCCAAAATTGCCCATGATTAAGACTTTTAGCATGGCTTGTAGTATCACACCACATGTCATAAAGCAGCCACTGCCCAATATCAAATGAACGATGAAAATGCATACTATGGTCAATGCTAGCAATTTGAAGGTTTGGCGATAAAAAACTCACCCCATGAGCCATGAGTCCTGTGCCCACTAGATAATAATCTGATGCAAAGGCTAATAGCGCTTGATGAACTGCCAACGGCTGGTTTGCAAGCTCATGGATGCGTAACCAGTTGGTTTGATGGGGCTTGGTGGGCTTTGGGTGCACAGGGTCTCTTGGATTTACTGGACGAATTTCCACATGCCGTTTTCGCATAAAACGCTGTTTGAGCGCATCTGGAATTTTGCCAACATAGTCGTCTTTTAAACTTTGTTCATTTTTTAGGCTTTCAGCGGGCGGATAGTCTGGCATGGTTTCTTGGTAGTCCAACCCGTTTTCTGGAAATGAAAACGATGCAGTCATAGAAAAAATCACCTGTTCTTTTCTATCATCGCCAATATACTGAACCGCAACAATTTCACGAGCAGACAGACTTTTGCCATCTCTAAGCCGTCTGACTTGGTATTCTACAGGATAACGAATATCACCACCGCGTAAAAAATAACCATGTAACGAATGACACGGTTTGTCAGTATCTAAAGTTTTTGCACCTGCCATAAGCGCCTGAGCAAGAACTTGTCCACCAAAAACACGTTTACCAACATAATCAAAACTCTCACCAACAAAAACATTGGGGGCGGTTTGTTGTAAATCTAAGGTTTTAAGTAAGTCATTGATTAAAATTTGATTGGAAGTATTAGGCATAAGTTTTAACGCTATTAAATAAATGTTTTTTAAGTTTATCATTTGCCCAATAAATTGCAAGTTTTCCCCATAAAAACCATTTTGGAAAATTTGTAAAATATTGCGACATTTTTTTTCAAAAAATTTACTAAAAAAAATGCTAAAATAGCCCCTATTTTTAGATACAAACCCCACCTATGAAATTAAATAGCCTATCTGAATTAATCACCAAGCCCTTTACAAAAACCGCAAAAAAGACCGAACCTTCTCATTCAGCCAATGCTCAATTATTGGCTTTTTATCGTCAGTTATCAGGAAGGGGATTAGCACTTGCAGTCAAGGCGCAAGTGTTGGGTGAAGTGCCCAAATTAGATGATGGCGTGCCAACGTTTTATGTGCTGCGTGAATATTCGCGTTCCAATACGCTTTTGGTGGATGTTAAAACTCGTGAACTTGGGCTACCACAAGCCTTAGCTACTCAAAATATCGCCCAACTGCATGAGAGTGCATCCATTATTTTTTTAAAATATAAAAACACTTCAGAAGGCGTGGTTTCACCACGACTTGAACGTTTGGTTGGAGCATGTTTGGATAATCCAGAGCTAAAAATTCGTCTGGTGCCAGTTACTATTTTATGGGGCAGAGCACCTAGCAAGGAAGATTCCCTGTTTCATTTATTGCTGGCGGATGAATGGAATACGCCGGGTATTGGTAAACAACTGTTTAATATTGGCGTGATGGGTCGCGATACGGTGATTCAGATGACCACCGCAAAGGATTTATCGGTTTTGATACAAGATGCAAAAGCCAATTATCAAGGCGATACACCCATCACCAAAGCTCATCTAGCTGAGGCAATTAGCATACGACTCAAAGGTTATTTGGATAAACAGCGAACTAGCATCATTGGACCTGATTTGTCAGATAAGCGTAATGTAACAGGAAAAATCTTAACCTCACCAACCGTACAAGCCGCCATCGAAAAAGAATCGCAAGAAACGGGCAAACCCATCAATGTTGTTAAAAAAGAAGCAGCAGGTTATGTTGGTGAGATTACCAGTGATTACTCGCATTCAGTGGTGCGATTTTTTGACCATTTTCTAACTTGGCTATGGACAAAACTTTATGATGGCGTAGAAGTTCGCCACTTTGAACGCGTGCGTACATTAGCACCTGATTATCAAATTGTTTATGTGCCGTGTCATCGCAGTCATATTGATTATTTATTGCTTTCTTATGTAATTTACAAACGCGGATTGCGTATGCCACTTGTGGCAGCAGGCGAGAATCTTAACATTCCAATTGTTGGTGAGATTTTACGAAATGGCGGAGCATTTTTTATGCGTCGCAGTTTTAAAGGCAATGCTTTGTATAGCACAGTATTCAAAGAATACGTTCATACCTTGATGCAGCGTTCTTTGCCAATTGAATATTTTGTAGAAGGTGGTCGCTCACGTTCAGGACGGCTTTTGCCCCCAAAACTAGGCATGCTGGCAATGACTGTAAACAGTTATTTACGTGAACCTGCCAAACCTGTAGTTTTTATTCCAACCTACATCAGTTATGAACGTATTATGGAAGGGGCAACTTACGTTGGCGAGTTAAAAGGCAAGCCCAAAGAAAGCGAAAATTTATTAAGTCTATTAAAAACTGCTAAAAAAATTGAACGAATTTTTGGCACAGTGCATTTATCATTTGGCGAGCCATTGATGCTTGACCGATTTATGGAAAAATTTTCGGTTCATGCTCAAGATAACAGCACTCAAAATATCCAAAAATCTCAAATAATGATTCAAAATATTGGCGTAAAAGTCATGCAAAATATCAATAAAGCTGCGGTTGTTAATCCCGTGTCTTTATTGGCTTTGGTGCTACTATCCACGCCAAAATCTGCCATTGGTCAGGCTCAATGTATTGAACAGATTGGTTTGTATCAGCGCATCGCTCAGGCTTTACCTTATGATAAAGATACATTCATCACAGATATGAAGCCATCAGAGATTTTGGCGTATGGTGAAAAATTAAAACTGATTGACCGTACAGCGCATATTTTAGGTGATATGATTAAAGTAGCTGATAAACAAGCCCCGCTTTTGAGTTATTTTAGAAACAATATTTTGCATGTGTTTATTTTGGCAAGTTTTATTGCATCGCTTGTGCAAAGAAATGGACGTATCTATCAAGATAAATTAGACAGTATTACCAAACTTTTATACCCATTTTTACAAACCGAATTGTTTTTGAAATATGCTCAAAGAAATATTACTCAGGTTGTCAGTCAAATTGTACAAATATTAATCAGTGAGCAAGTACTTGTTGATTTGGGTGAAGGCGTGGTGAGTACGCCAGAGAGTAACTCAGAATCTTATCAACAGCTTTTGGTTTTGGCAAGTCCTGCCCAGCAAAGCCTTGAACGTTATTTTATGGCATTGACGTTATTATCTGAACAAGGCAGTGGGCGTTTAAATAGCGAACAGGTTGTTAATTTATGTCATGTCTTGGGTCAACGAGTAAGCCTACTGTACGCTGATGATTTGCCAGATATGTTTGATAAGGCGTTATTTACAGGCTTTTTGGGTACGCTACAACGTATGGGTTATATCCAAATTGATGAAAATGGCTTGATTAATTTTGATGAACGCATTGATGAGATTGCCCAGCACGCTAAGTTTGTCTTAAATCCTGATATGATGCAGCTACTTCGTCATTCTGCCAAATTAGATGCTGATGACATTCAAGTGGTACTAAGTGAGCTGGATAAAAAACGTAAATTTGGTCTTAGGTAACGGATAGCCCATTGAAATTGGTCGATAAAATTTTATCTGTATTGTCTGATTTACCAGTTTTTTCCAATCAGTTGTTTTTGGCGTGCAGTGGTGGGCGTGATTCATTATCACTGGCTTTTGCTTGCTATTTATTGCATCAAAAGAGTGAATTACAAACATTGCCAACGCTGCTTCATGTTCATCATGGCATGCAAAAAGCCAATGATGATTGGGCAAATCTGGTAAAAACTTGGTCACAAGACTTAGGGTTTACTTGCCATATTTTACCCATCTCTTTGGATAAAAAAACTGAAACCGCTGCTCGTGATGGGCGTTATATGGCAATGGCAAATTTGATGGGCGATAATGATGTTTTGTTGCTAGCGCATCATCAAAATGACCAAGCTGAAACTGTGCTTATGCGATTGATAAACGGCGCAGGTGCATCTGGTCTTGGTGGCATTAAAAAATACCAAGAAAAAAGCATTAATGGTAAAAAAATCATATTATATCGCCCATTTTTAACCATCAGTCGAGATGAGATAAGTGATTTTGCGCAATTTTATCAGTTGCCTTTTGTTGATGACCCAACCAATGAAACGGGCGAAAATTTGCGCAGTATCATTCGCACAAAAATTATGCCAATTTTAAACCAGCTAAACCCAAAAACGGTGCAAAATATTGCAAGAGCAAGCCAACATTTAACCGAAGCTGATTTGATTGTAAAACAAACAATCATACAACATATTCAAGATTGTTTGATACAAACCTTAACTGTGCCACCTTATCAAAGCGTTTTAGATATTGATAAAATCAAAGGTTTGGATAAAACCATTCAAAAAACATTGGTTCATCAATGGATGCAAGGCGATGAAGTTTTGCCGCCCAATCATCAGTTGATTTTGGATATTTTAGAACTGATTTATCGGCAAAACCCTGATCATCAAACCCAGATTTTTTGGCAGGGTAAAAAGAATGCGTTTATTGTATGCCGTTATCAAAATCGGTTATACCGCTATCATCATGCAGTTTGGGATTTATTGCAATTTCCGCCATGTGCGGTTACAAACCAAAATCATCAGACTGTATTAAAACTAAGCGATGAACTGATTTTTTGGTTGTCATTACCAAAAAATATAAACGTTCGTCCACTTCAAAAAACTGATAAAATCCAGTATCATCAGCATACAGCCAATCAAGCTATGATGAATCGGCAATTATCTGGAAAAAAATTATACCAAACTCTAAAAATTCCTAGTTGGTTAAGAGATAATTTGTGGCTGATTTGCCATCAGGATAAACCATTGTATTTAATCAGTATTTTTCATTTATGGCAACTGGAAAAATCAGAAGTATCCCATTATTTTTTGTTGGATAAATCAAAACCGCTGGGTCAATTGACAGCACTATAAGGATAAAAATGAACAATTTTCATACCCTGTGTGGTAAAATCATTGTATTTATTGGTGGCGGCAATATGGCAAATGCCATCATTGATGGTTTATTATTGGCAAATCAAACGCATCATTTAGGATTGGTGATTCAGGTATCTGACCCTGATATCAAAAAACAGGCTACATTTGCCCAAAAGGGCGTTGAGATGGTATTGCCCAGCGATGCTCCTAAAATTTTAACCGCAGCTGATATTATCGTTTTGGCGATTAAACCGCAAGTTGTTGAAAGTGTGGCTGAAGATATTGCCCCTTATATAGCAGATAAATTGATTGTATCAATTTTGGCAGGTGTATCAACTCAGCGTTTAAGTGAATTATTTAATAGTGATACGATTGTTCGCTGTATGCCAAATTTACCTGCGAGTATTGGTGTGGGAGCAACGGGACTGTTTGCATTTAATAAAGTCAGTGCTGAATATAAAGCTCAAGCAGCCGCAATTTTGCAAAGTTGTGGTATTGCAGTGTGGGTAAATGATGAAACACTTTTACATGTCGTGACTGCTGTTTCTGGGTCATCACCTGCTTACTTTTTTTATATGTTAGAAGCGATGGTAGAAAAAGCTGTTCAATTGGGTTTGGACGAACAAACAGCAAAATTGTTAGCTGTCCAAAGTTTGATTGGAGCAGGATTTTTAGCAAAAGATGATGATTTGGCAGTTTTACGTCAAAAAGTAACTTCTAAGGGTGGCACTACTCAAGCAGCGATTGATGCATTTGAGGCGCAAAATTTTGCAAAAATTGTGGATAATGCCATGCAGGCTTGCGTTAATCGTAGTCAAGAACTCGCCAAGTGATGTCAGCTTAGTAAAATTCAAATAGATAATAAATTGATATAGTGATGATAAATAGCCCTTTAACCGTTATTTTTATGATGGTCGTCAATTTGGCGATGTTGATTATTTTTATTCGTTTTATGTTTCAATTCGCTCAAATTGACCCAAAACACCCTTATTCTAAAGCCACTTATGGGATTTCAGCGGTAGTTACGGTATTTCAAAGAATTTTTCCTGATTTAGCGGGCGGGCGTATTAGTTTGTCAGCGATTGTACTTCTGCTGCTTCTAACTTACATTAAAATCGCTGGATTGGCTGGCATACATGGCGAACATTTAACCCCATTAGTATTGTTTTTTCGTGGCACATTGCAAGCAATTTTGATGTTGGTAACAGCGTTAAAATACACCGTATTTGCAGGCGTGATTTTAAGCTGGGTGATTTTATTGAGTAATAAAATTCACCCCGCAATGGAAATTATTATGGAAATGGCTGAACCAATCATTGCGCCATTTCGCCGTTTTACCCCAAATTTAGGTATGATTGACCTTTCCACTTTGGTGGCGTTATTGGCGCTTGGGTTGATTGAAACCATAATTGAAGTTGTAGGCGCAAATATATTACAGCAATTGATGTAAGTAAATGCTGCCAAAGAAATGTATTTGATTTGTCATCAAAACCGTTTAGGAATCAGTTGCGCCTTTGGGTTGTCAGGGTGGGGCGCATCTGCATTTTTGAGGACACCTTGTATCCATTTATCAGCATTTTTTACCGCTTGCACCAAATCATCACCAACCGCCAATCTGCCAGCAATAAAGCTTGCTAAAGAACAGCCAGAACCATGAAATTCCCCAGCCAAACGTGGCAAAATACTCGCATGAACCATATGACCGTCAATATATAAAAATTGCTCAATATCTCCTTTATCAAAATCATGAGAAGTTTTGACTAATACTGCTTTTACGCCATTTTGACACAGTGTTTTGGCAGCATCATGCAGGTCATTTTTACCAGATAATGCTCGAAGTTCATGCGTGTTTGGTGTGATGAGTGTGGCATATGGTAAAATCTTACCAAAGGCAGAAACCAAAGTTTTTTTATCGCCTAAGCTGCCGCCACTATTAGCAACTAAGACAGGGTCAAGTACAAATGGTGTGCCTGATTTAATGTTATTATTTTTAAATAAATTTGCAATGACATCAATATTTTTTACCGTGCCAAGCATACCTGATTTAATCGCTTTAACTGGCAAATCTTCAAGTACAGCCATGGCTTGTTTGTCTAAAAGCTCATTATGAACAGGTTCAAATCCAAAGACTTTTTGTGAATTTTGCACAGTAATTGCGGTGCAAGCAATGCTAGCATGAGCACCCGCTTGACCAATGGATTCAATATCTGCTTGTAAACCAGCTCCACCAGAAGGGTCAAGACCTGAAAAACAAAGCACTACAGGGCGCATAAGTATCCTTATTGCTAATTTTGTGAAAGACTTTATCATAACAATTTTTGATAAAATTTAAAATATATACTTGAAAAGTACTTGCATTTTTATAAATCTTTGTTATAATTGCCCGCACAACGGTGACGTGGGTGAGTGGCTGAAACCACATCCCTGCTAAGGATGCATACGGGAAACTGTATCGAGGGTTCGAATCCCTCCGTCACCGCCATTTTATTGAAAGAAATTTCAATAAATGAATAAAAAAGGCTTGACATACAGTTAAATTACTTTATAATAGCCACCCATAGAGCGCCCGTAGCTCAGTTGGATAGAGCACTTGGCTACGAACTAAGGGGTCGGGAGTTCGAATCTCTCCGGGCGCGCCATATATAAGAACCAAAACTTAGTTGTTTTGGTTTTTTCTTGTCTCCAATTTAAATAAGGGGTTGTATGCGTTTTATTTCTGTGATGATTGCAGCTGTTTTAATGACTGCTTGTGCAAATAAACCAGTATTGCCAGAAAATTTGGTGCAAGCTCAGGTTATGACAGATAATAATTTAGCCCAAGCAGCTGAACAATCTGTTGTTGTACAAGATGCAAAGCAGGCAGTCATTTCAGCTCAAAAAGCTGAAGAGCAAGCCCAAAAAGCCAATCGCAAAGCTGAAAAAGCTGCCAAACGCGCTGAAAGAGCTCAAAAACGTGCTGAGGCTCGCGCCAAACGTGCTGAAGCTCGTCGTGAAAAAGCTGCCAAACGTGCCGCTGCTAAAGCCGAAAAACTGGCAAAAGTTAATGAAATTATTGAACAGTAATCTGTAGTTATTAATCATTTGCAAATAAATAATAGAAGGCGGCACAAACCGCCTTTTATGTTTTGCAACATTGGGAAAAAGAAGATTTTATGCTAAAATGCCCTTTTTATGCCTAAAAAGCTTTGTATGTTCAAACAATCAGATAAAAATCAATCTCCCACTGATAATCCTAAAGCTGTTTCTGTGTCTGATGAACCTTTAGTAATCGCTCATCCAATAGTGCGCTTACTTGCTTTAATCTATGATGGCATGTTGATTTTGGCAATGCTTTTTTTAACAGGTACAATCGGAGCGGTTATAGGTACGCTTTTGCTGCTTGATGTTGGTCAATCAGCGAATCAAGCTCAAGAACTGCCAATTTGGTATCAAAACGGGGTGTTATCGCCCATTTTTATTTTGACGTTGGTGGGATTCTATGGAGTTTTTTGGCGAAAATCCGGTCAAACTCTAGGCATGCAGACTTGGCGAATTAAAACCGTTACTGCTCATGGTAAACTGCTTTTATGGTGGCAGAGTTTTGGGCGCATTTTAAGCGCTTGTCTTTTACCATTATTGTGTGCAACGGTAGGTGGTGTCCTGCAAGACGGTGAGCGCGCCGCAGTGTGGATGAGTGCATTTTTGGGATTTTTGTTTAATTATCTGTTTTGTTTTTTTAATCGTCAAGGATTGGCAGTACATGATATTTTGTCCAATACCATGACCTTAAAAGTGCCTAAAATTCAGCATGAAAGTTTGTGGCAGTCTTTTAGACGTAGGGCGAAGTGATAATCTAAAGTGCTTGTTTAATTACACTCATCATGTATTCTTTATTTATAGTATTTTGATGATAATTTCATAATTTCTGATGCCGTGATGTCCAATATTTTAAAACCCAATTTCTTTTAATTTTCCTTTTTTTGATGTTTATAAATAATTTTAATAAATTTTTTTGAATGTAAATTTTCTTGTTAAAATAAAAAAAGGCAAAGGTAAAATCACCTTTGCCCAATAAATTTATAATCCTTGAATCTCTTCCATATTTTCTTTTAATTTTTGAATTTGTCCACTAAGCTCATCAAGCTTTAGCCGTTCACTTTCAACTACATTGGCAGGCGCCTTAGCAACAAAATTTTCATTGTTTAATTTACCTGAGATTTGGTCGCGTTGTTTTTGTAGTTTATCCAGTTCTTTTTGTAGACGACCAAGTTCAGCATTTGGGTCAATCAGACCTTTCATTGGTACAAAGACACTCACTTGTCCAACCATGCCAGATGATGATAGAGGCGCTTTGTCATTGTTATCAAGATAAGCCAGACTTTCCACTTTTGCAAGGGCTTTAAATAATGGTTCAATGCGATTGATGGTTGTACGTTCAGTAGCTGTAATATTTTGCAATAATACAGGAAGTAATCTGGCATTTCCCAGCCCCATTTCACCACGAATATTGCGCACCACACCAATCAAGCCTTGAAGCCACTGCATATCGTTTTGAGCTTCTTCATTAATAAATTCTGAATTAACCTCTGGGTAATCTGCTAGCATAATGGTTTTACCGTCAAGGTTTAGCATGGGCGCCAAAGTTTGCCAAATTTCTTCAGTAATGAATGGCATCAAAGGATGTGTTAAGCGTAGAGCTGTCTCAAGAACCGACAATAATATCAAACGTACTTGGACTTTTCTATCATCACTTTGATTATCATCATTTAAAACAGGTTTGGCAAGTTCTACATACCAATCACAGTATTCATTCCAGATAAATTCATAAATGGCATTTGCCGCCAAATCAAGTCGATACGTCTTAAAAGCTAGCTCCACTGCTTCAATGCAGTTTTGTAAACGGCTCATAATCCATTTTTCGGGTAATTCCCAAAAGTTAGTATCAATATTTTGGGCGATGGTTTTGCCTTCTACATTCATCAAAACAAAACGGGTAGCATTCCAAATTTTATTACAAAAATTGCGATAGCCTTCTACGCGTTTTAAATCAAATTTAATATCACGTCCTGTATTTGCTAAAGCACAAAATGTAAAACGTACCGCATCAGTACCATAAGCGGCTATCCCATCCGGGAATTCTTTACGAGTGGCTTTTTCAATCTTTTGAGCATCTTTGGGGTTCATTAATCCAGATGTACGTTTTTTAACCAAACTTTCCAAATCAATGCTGTCAATCAAATCCAAAGGGTCAAGCACATTGCCTTTAGATTTGGACATTTTTTGACCTTCACTATCACGCACCAAACCATGTACATAGACAGTTTTAAAAGGAACTTGTGGTGTGCCATCTTCATTTTTGACAAAGTGCATGGTCATCATAATCATGCGTGCCACCCAAAAGAAAATAATATCAAAGCCGGTTACTAAAACCGATGTTGGGTGGAAGGTTTGTAAAAATGGATTTTGACTGTCTTTTTGTTTGTTACCCGTCCAGCCTAATGTGCTAAATGTCCATAATGCCGAACTAAACCAAGTATCTAGTACATCATCATCTTGGCGCAAGCTGATTTGTTCGCCAAGTTTATGCTTTTGGCGAACTTCGGATTCACTGCGTCCAACATATACATTACCATCATTATCATACCATGCAGGAATACGATGACCCCACCAAAGCTGACGACTGATGCACCAATCCTGAATATCTCGCATCCATGCCATATACATATTCGTGTATTGTTCAGGAACAAATTTAATTCGCCCATCTTCAACTGCTTCAATTGCGGGTTTGGCAAGTGGCGCAATCTTGACATACCATTGGTCGGTCAAAAGCGGTTCAATGACCACGCCCGAACGGTCGCCCTTCGGAGTTTTTAAGCTGTGTGGTTCTATTTTTTCAAGCCAACCTTCGCTTTGGGCTTGAGCAACGAGTTTTTTACGAGCAGCAAAACGCTCAAGCCCAATATATTCACTAGGCGCATCAATTTGTTCAGTAACGGGGCTGCCAATCTGAGTAAGAACGTCAAATTTATCCAAGATTTCAGCATTGATATTAAAAATATTAATCAAGGCTAAATTTTGACGTTTGCCCATTTCATAGTCATTAAAATCATGAGCTGGCGTAATTTTTACACATCCTGTACCAAACTCTTTTTCAACATAATCATCGCCAACAATGGGTACAACGCGTCCTGTGATGGGTAAAATTACCGATTGACCAATCAAATGATTAAAACGTTCATCATTGGGATTTACTGCAACTGCAGTATCACCAAGCAAAGTTTCAGGGCGCGTGGTGGCAACCGTTAGATAATTTTTACCGTCTTTGGTGGTGAGTTCTTTGTTGGTAAAATAATAATTAAAATACCATAAAGAACCTTGCTCTTCATGACTTTCTACTTCTAAGTCAGATAAAGCGGTATGCAGTTTCGGATCCCAGTTTACTAAGCGCTTGCCCCGATAAATCAAACCTTGTTCATGTAATTGTACAAAAACTTCCTTAACAGCATCTGATAAACCATCATCCATAGTAAAACGTTCGCGACTCCAGTCTACACTTGAACCCAGACGGCGAATTTGCTTGGTGATTGTACCACCTGATTTATCTTTCCACTGCCAAACTTTTTCTAAAAAAGCTTCACGCCCCAAGTCATGACGACTAATGCCTTCTTGACCCAATTGGCGTTCTACAACCATCTGCGTGGCAATACCAGCATGGTCAGTCCCAGGTTGCCACAATGTGTTATAGCCTTTCATGCGATGAAAACGAGTTAAAGCATCCATAATGGCATTATTAAAACCATGCCCCATATGCAGACTTCCAGTTACGTTTGGTGGCGGCAAGGCAATGGAAAAAGATTTGTCTTTATCTAAAGTGGGTTTAAAATAATCATTGTTTTCCCAAAGCTCATACCATTTTTGTTCAATGCTGGCAGGGTTGTAAGTAGTGGATAGATTTTGAGCAGAAGTATCAGTCATAATGTTCTCTAAAAATTTATAAAATGTTAAATCGCAAGATAAATTAAAAAAAATAATTCTACCGCAAAAACAGTTTTGATGGAAATTTTCTTTTAGGTAGGATTTCACAGATTAACAGCCAAGTTTGTAATATTTTGTAAGATAAAATAAAAACAAGCTGATTTTATGAGTAAAATTTGCTATAACTTACAACAATTTTACAAATGAAATTTAGGAAAACAGTGAATGAGTAACCCATATGACTCCAATAATTTAAATGAATACAATCCTTATCAAGCACCTGCTGCCTACGAAGAAGGATATCAAGATGACTTGGTGCTGCTAGATGAACCAAAACGCTTTGGCGCCTCGGCGGGTATGGATTGGATTAAAGAATCTTGGCGAATTTTTAAGTTAAATCCAGGTCTGTGGATATTAAGTTTAATTGCTTATTTTGTTATTACTTTTGTAGCGTCCATGATTCCTGTGATTAATATCATTGTTAGTTTTTTAAATGTATTTTTTGTGGCAAGCATGGCGTATATCGCCTATCGTTTGGATATGGAAGAGGGCGCCAGCATTTCGGATTTATTTGCTGCTTTTTCGCATAATCCTATGGGTCAAATAAAGATTATGTTATGGTCGATGGTTCCAGTTGCTATTTCTGGTATTCTTGCGGCAATTTTTATTCCTAACATTACTCATTTATCAAGCGATATTAGTATTGCAACATTGTTTGTCTTGATAATATTGTTGGCAGTCATTCCGCTTATAATGGCAATGTATTTATCACCCATTTTAGTCATGTTTCATGAAATGCCAGCTTTGGACGCAATGAAATTGTCGTTTAAAGCATGTTTGGTTAATATTTTTCCTATGCTGGTTTTTGGTATTGTGTTCTTAATTATTGCATTGATTTCTACAATCCCTCTAGGTTTAGGGCTTTTGGTAACGATGCCTATGAGCACTATTGCAACCTATGTGATTTATAAAAATACGCTGCTTGGTTGATTCATTAATTTTAACTTGAAAATTTAACTATTTTTTTATAAAATAGCCATTTTATTTCCCATTTAAGTTGGCTAATAAAGTTTGGCTCGTGGTGCGGCATATCAAAGTTGGTTGATGATGGCGTGGCTACAGTTGCAGATAATGCAAGTTTATTAGTGCTTAGGTTTTTTGGATACCAATTATGCGTAAAGACATTCACCCAGAATATAAAGAAGTATTGTTTCATGATACCAATGCTGACGTGTATTTTTTGACTCGTTCTACTGTAGCAACCAAAACTACACGTGAGTATCAAGGTAAGGAATATCCTTATTTCCCATTAGATATTTCAAGTGCTTCCCATCCATTCTACACAGGCGAACAACGCAAAACCGCAAACGAAGGTCGTGTGGCAAGCTTCAACAAGCGTTTTGGCGCATTTGCTAATCGTGGTAAAAAATAAGTTGCCAATGCTTATAAAAAACTGTCCTTTGTGGCGGTTTTTTTTATGATAAAAATTTTTAATAAAAAATCCGCTTTATTGGTATAAAGCGGATAACAAAATACAAAAAACTTAGTAAGGGTTTACTACTACACTTTGGTCAGTGTTAATAATAACTTCTGATGGACGGTCTACAATAAAACGCACTTCATGAGTGTTGGCATTTTGTCTTTTTACATAGTTGTCATATTCAGGCGTGCAGCCAACGCAGCGACGCATATTATCCCATGGCTGACGCACCAAATGTTCATAAGAACTGTCTACACTATTGGATGCAATTGAAAATGGTAAGCCAACAACATGCAGTGCTGTACCCGCAATGGCTCCTGCCAATTGAGCAGGTTTACCAACTAACAAATCAGCAGTCATTGTACCATAATTAGGACCAAAGTCTTTTTCATCAATTTCCATAGCAGCATTGGCAGTGCTATGAATAGCAATCACGGCGGTAAATGCACACAGTAGATGTTTGATTTTCATACAATTATCCTTATTGGGAAATACCCAAAATCTTTTATCTATTACAGCAAGTTTAACAGTGATTAGCAAGCGTTTGATACAGTTAATTGGGTAAGCGGTAAATTTTTCCGATGGATGAAAAATTAGACTAACCAGTGAAGGACTGACAATGCGGACAATAGACACTAGCTCGCCCGGTAATTTTGATATTTTCTAGTAATGTTCCGCAGTCAAGACAGGGCTGCCCCTCTCGTCCATACACCAAAAGCGTTTGCTGAAAATATCCTGCCTTGCCATCACCAACCATGAAGTCTTTTAGACTTGAACCGCCTTTTTTAATGGATTTATCCAAGATGATTTTGATGTTATTTGCTAAGATTTTCAACTGTTCTTTAGTTAATAAATGAGCAGGTGTTGCAGGGTGAATGTGGCTTAAAAATAAACTTTCTGCAGCGTAGATATTGCCTACACCAACGACAATTGTTTGGTCCATAATGACCGTTTTAATTGGTTTTTTAATGGGATTTTTGCTTTGCCAAATTTTATGATATAAATAACAACCGTTAAAATCGTTTTCTAAAGGCTCAACTCCCAAATGAGCTAAGTATTTATCAGCTAAATTTTGCCCATTGATATAATCATCGTTATCCGCCCAGGTAATGATGCCAAAGCGTCTTGGGTCGTGATAATATAAATTGGTTAATAAACCATCTTCACCAATAAAGGTCATCACCATATGGTCATGCTTATCTAATGTTTTATCAGCATCAACGCGGCGCTGCTGTAAACTGCCTGACATGCCCAAATGTACCAACAAAGTCTTTTTGGTGTGGTTGGTTTGGTGGGTAAAGTATAGCAGTAAATATTTAGCACGGCGAACGGCTTTGATGAATTGATAACCAACCAAACTGGATAAATCGTTTGGTAAACATTCACGCAACCTTTTTCCTGAAGTATAGACTTCTGTAACGGTTTGCCCAATCAAAGGGTTTAGACTGGTTTTAGTGGTTTCAACTTCAGGCAACTCTGGCATATTTTTCCTTGTTAGATTATAAAAAGTTAAATGATTAATTGAAGAAATTACGTACAAATTTGTACATTAATTGGTGCTTCTGCGTGCCGAAAGCACACTTGGCTGTTGTTCAATTTTACCTAAAAGGCGCGATAAGTGGGCAATACCTGCCACTTCCACAAAAAATTTCATGCGACAAATACTTTCATCATTATGGATGGTTTCAGCTCGATGAATATTCACTTTTTCGCGGTCAATTAAATTGACTAAATCACGTAAAAGCCCATCTCTTGGTGTGGCTTCTACAGTGATGGCGGTTGGTTGATATCGTCCAAAATGCTCTTGCCAATGCGCAATAACAACACGGTCTGGTTCTTTTTCAATTAGGCGTAAAAATTCAGCACACGATTGTTTATGAATGCTGACACCACTAGACAAAGTAATAAACCCTGCAATTGGTTCGCCGTGTACGGGGCTACAGCATTTGGCAAGATGAATTTCTACATTATCCAAACCTTCTAAGTCAATTTTATACTTATTGGGTCGTGATACAGGCTTGATTTCAATGGTGGCTTCTTGAACGGGTGGGGTTTTTAAGCCTAATTTATCTGCTAATTTATCTACTAAAGCTGATGTATTGAGCTCACCCATTGCCAAGGCTAGATATAATTCATCTTTATTCTTTTGGCTAAAATCCTGACACAGCTCATTAAAATTAATTTGATTAAGAGAAAGTGAAAGCCGTTCAATTTCTTTTAAAAACAGATTTTTCCCCGTTTCTATGTTTTTATCACGGTCTTGTTTATTAAACCATTGTCTTAGTTTAGCTTTGGCTCGGTTTGTGTGGATATAGCCTAATGATGACATCAGCCAATCGCGGTTAGGTTCTCTGCTGGCTTTAGTGATGATTTCAACTTGATCACCAGTTTTGGGTTGGTGAGTTAAAGGCACATAACGCCCATTAACTTTTGCTCCTTGAGCTCGGTTGCCAATGGCTGTATGTACATAGTAAGCAAAATCCAGTACCGTTGCTCCTTTGGGAAGCTCAATAATATCGCCATCGCGACTAAAAACAAAAATCCGCTCGGCATCATCGATTTCAAGCTCATCTTCGCTTTGTTCATTTTTATCGCCTGATAGTAATTGACGAAGTGAACTGATTTTTTGGGTGAGATAATCGTCTTGTTTGCCTTTTAAGCCTTCTTTATAATTTACGTGTGCTGCTTTGCCTAATTCGGCTTCAAAGTGCATATCAAAGGTACGAATTTGAATCTCTAGTGTGCGATTTTCAGCAATCACAACAGTGTGTAAGGATTTATAACCATTGGGCTTTGGGTTAGTGATGTAATCATCAAATTGTTCTGGAACATGTCGCCAAAGTCCATGCACCACGCCAAGTGTGTGATAGCATTCAGCATTGGTATTAACCAGCACTCTTAAGGCTCGAATATCGTATAACTGGTCAAAAGATAAATTTTTCTTTTTCATCTTTCGCCAAATCGAATAAATATGTTTAACTCGTCCTGATATTTCGCATGAAATGCCTGTACGTGCCAACTCATCCTTTAAAATCGCTTGAACTTTTTCAATATACAGTTCGCGTTCACTACGTTTTTCAGCAAGCAAGCTGGCAATTTCTTTGTATTCATCAGGCGCTAAATAACGAAAAGCCAAATCTTCCAATTCCCATTTTAATTGGGCAATCGACAGCCGATGAGCCAGTGGTGCGTAAATGGTCATGACTTCTCTAGCTACACGTTTTTGGCGGTCGGGTGTAGCAAAAGATAATTCACGCATGGCAAAAGTGCGTTCAGCAAGCTTAATTAAAACCGCACGCACGTCATTGGTGGTACTAATCAGCATACTGTAAATAGTGGATAACTGCTCGCGCTGATTGTTTTCAAAATAATCTTCAAGACGTTTGTTGCCTTCGATGCTTTCAGATAGTTTGCCCATTGCTAACGTATCAGCAACTAAATGAGCAATGTCTTGCCCAAAATTTTTTGCAATGGTATCTGTGTTGATAAGCTCGCGTCGTGCCGCTCGATAAAGCATGGCAGCGACCAAAGCATTTTCGTCCCAGTACAGATATGCCAAAATATCTGCCATACCAATTCCAGTTGCATAGGCACCAGAACGTACAGCGTGAGCTTTATTGGTTTGGATTTTAACAAATTCACACGCCCGACGAAGCATTGGTAAGTCATCTTTGCCAATGCGTTCAGCAACCACCTTTAACCAGCTTTGTATATCAATATCATCCTCACTAATACTAGCGGGCACAGTTTGACTGTTGGAATGGTCAAGTTTGGTGGTGAGTTTGCGACTGTCTAGTTGCGATTTGATGTCTGGGTGAAGTCGTTTTCGGGCAAGGCTTGCGGTTAGACTGGCACTATCCTGACTGCTGTCATTGCCATGCAAAAGGGGTAGGCTATCTCGTATCTGTACCACGGCATATCCTTTTATCACTATTTGCTATGATTGAGTTAGTATAACATAACTATTGATTTTGTTTATCGTGTTTTGGTTAGCGTCGTTTTGCAGTTTTTATCTGAATTCTTACGCAATTCACCTAAAAATATCGTTAATTTGTTGCAAATTTTTGACCAATTTTGATGCAGTTTGTTATTAAATTTGAATTTATCATTAGCCACTTATTCAAAAAAAGGTGGTTGATTATCGGAAATTTGGTTTTTGGTTAAGTTTTAATCTTGTGATAGCGTTATAATTATTGTTAACATAATTAGTAAGGTGTTGAAATGATACTTTTATAAACAATAATTGTTATTTGTGATTATCAAATTGGAATATTGCAAAAATATACTGCATTTTTCATTATTTGCTAGGTAATATGATTATGTCAAGAGATATCAATCCATTTAAGCAAAATCCTCAATAATTATTCTTAAAAAGAATTATTTTTGCATTACCAAATCTGTTTTTTTTTGAAAATAGATGTTCAAACAGTTTGGTGATATCAATGATGCTTTTGCTATGTAGATTATTAATTGTAATGTTAGGTTAAGGAAAAGTTATGGCTAAAAAGAAAAATGAAGATGGTAGTGGTTTTGGTCTAATAGTTTTAATTGTAGGTGTGATTATTTGTTATTCGTGGGATTTTTTGGTTAGAAATAGGCTATTTCTGTCGATTGGTTTTGTTGTTTGCTTGCTCACTATTTTGCATTTTAGGAGAAAAAGTAAAGAAAAGAAAAGAGCAGAGATGGAAAGAAGAAGGATTGAGAGATTTAATTATTTATATAGTAAGTATGTGGATGAAGATATTGTTGTAAGTATTATGAATCAAGAATTTTGGCAAGGACAAACGGAAGAAATGTTGCTTGATTCACTAGGATATCCTGATGATAAAGATATTAAGGTTCTAAAAAGCAAACGTCGTGAAGTTTGGAAATATGATAAAATTAGTGCCAGAAGTTATCGAACAAAAATCATACTTGAAAATGGTATTGTTGTTGGATATGATTATTAAATCTAGTATAAAAAATAACACCCTAAATAGGGTGTTATTTTATTTATCAAACTAAATTATAGTAAATGCGCAATCGCATCACGTTCATCAGTAAGTTCTTTTAGGGTAATGTTGATGCGCTCTTGGCTGAATTCGTCAATTTCCAAACCTTGAACGATTTTGTATTCACCATTTTCGGTGGTTACAGGGAAACCAAACATAACGCCTTCTGGAATGCCATAAGAGCCATCCGATGGAATGCCCATAGTTACCCATTCGCCATTGGTGCCAAGTGCCCAATCACGCATATGGTCAATTGCAGCATTAGCAGCAGAAGCAGCAGAAGATAGACCACGAGCTTCAATAATGGCTGCACCGCGTTTACCTACAGTTGGTAAAAAGACATTTGCATTCCATTCTTGGTCGTTAATCATGTCTTTAACACTTTCACCATTGATGGTTGCAAAGCGATAATCCGCATACATAGTAGGGCTGTGGTTACCCCAAACGGTTAAGTTTTTGATGTCTTTAACTGCTTTACCAGTTTTTTTAGCAACTTGCGTTAAAGCACGGTTATGGTCAAGGCGCAACATAGCCGTGAAGTTTTTTGCTGGCAAGTCAGGCGCTGATTTCATGGCAATGTAAGCGTTTGTATTGGCAGGGTTGCCAACAACCAACACTTTAACATCACGGTTTGCTACATCATTTAAAGCTTTACCTTGTACAGTAAAGATTTTGGCATTTTCTTGTAATAAGTCAGCACGTTCCATGCCAGGACCACGAGGACGAGCGCCAACAAGTAAAGCATAGTCAGCATCTTTAAATGCCACATTTGGGTCGTCAGTACCAATCACATCAACCAATAATGGGAATGCACAGTCATCAAGCTCCATAATTACGCCTTGTAGGGCTTGTTGGGCTTTTTCTACTGGAATTTCGAGGAGTTGTAAAATAACTGGCTGGTCCTTGCCAAGCATCTCACCTGAAGCAATGCGGAATAATAAACTGTAGCCAATTTGACCTGCAGCACCAGTAACAGCAACACGAACGGGTTGTTTACTCATGATATTGTCCTTAAAATGGTAAAATTTGTGATTTACAATATGGCAAAATCCACCTAAATTGTAAAATCGTCTTAGTTTAGCATGTACAAGTATAAATCGCAAAGCCTTTTTAGGCTTCATTATTTTTCTAAATGTTGTCTAATGTGGGTTGGCTTATAACATACAATCTAATAATTATCTAATAATTAGCACAAAGTTTTGGACATTTTTACACTCAACACACTTACGGCACAATTTTTAACTTATGAGTGGCGCCATTGATAACATAAATATCTTTACTCTGAGCGGCATGCGTGCAGGTATAGCTTGAACCAGTTGAACCAGTTGTGTACCATGTATCACCTTGAAAGTAATATTCATAAGTTTGCCAGCCTGTATAACCGCCATATGTATTTTTAGCATTGACATTTACGCAAGCAAGATACACTGGAAAACCTACCCATCCTTTACCCTCGTGTGAGCTTTTAAATGCGGAAAGAAAACCATCAAACGCTAATGTAGTTGTATAAAATACTTTGACAGGTTTCATGTAAAATTCAATTTTTGCGCTGTCATAATCTAACAAATTTCTTTGCAAATGCTGCTTAACGCTAGATTGGTAATTGCTTGGATAAGCACCATAATTTGCGCTGTGAATTTGTTTCATAGATAAGGTATCTAACACAGGTTTGGTGGTGGCCACAGGTTTGGTGGTGGCGCAGCCTGATATTAATGCCAAAGTGGTCAATGAATAAATAATAAATTTTTTCACAAAAAAGCCTCTGATAAAATCAAAGGCTTATTCTAGCATTTTTTGTAAATTTATCAAAATATTACCATGATGGCGACACATTTCCCATACGTTGACTAATCGGCATACCATGCCCCATTAAAACGCTGTAAATGGTGGTGTTTTCCATTACATGCTTAACATAATCGCGTGTTTCACTATAAGGAATGGCCTCCACATATTGGTCAGCAGCGATAGAGCCATGTTTAGGTAACCACTTTTTAGCAGCTCCAGGACCGGCATTATAACCTGCAGTAGCAACAGCGATTTGACTACTGGATTTATCTGATAAATCTTTTAAAAACCAAGTGCCATAACGAATATTAGTATCAGGATTGCTCATGTTACCAGCAGATTCACCCATACCGCGGGCGATTTGTTTTGCAGTGCCTGGCATGATTTGCATTAGCCCGCCTGCACCAACGCCTGAGCGAGCATTTGTTTGGAATCGACTTTCTTGGCGCATAATTCCATATGCCCAAGCAGGGTCAATGCCAACACCACGACTGTAACCAACCACGCTACTTTGGTAAGGCATTGGGTGGCTAATAGCACCAGCACGTAAAGCAGGCGTATTTTCCATAGCGTATATACTGCGATTGTAAATTCCTAAATCATGAGCGCGTTTAGCAGCAGCAAGGATTAATGCGGTATCATTTTTTTTGTTTGCCATCCGTACTGCCCAGTTCCATTCTCTTTGAATGTGTTCAGGATTGCCGTTATTTTGAATCAGTAAAAAAGCACGTGCAAAATAAGGGTCTTGCATTACTCGTTGTTGGTCTTTTTGGCTGATGTTTGGTAGGTGTGAACCGCCCAAATCTTGAGCAGTTAAAGCAATACCTAAACGGTCTTTGGCAAGTAAGCCATAATAATCAATTCCTATGGCAAGTTGTCTATAGATATTTTTGGCGTCATGTTGTTTGCCTGTTTGCTCATAACCCCGAGCCAGCCAATATTGCCATGCTTTTTGACTTTGATTTTCTACATTCATAGCAAGTACGGCATTGACGACATCTTGCCATTGACTAAAATAAATGGCGGCTTGAGCATAATCTTCAGCTTCTTCTTGGTTAAAGGGTTCACCTAAGCTGTTTCTAAACCAATTTACTGCCTCTATGTTAAAACCATCGTCGGTGTTCATATTCATGCGTTTTACAGCGATGCTTCGCCATGCGTAGCGTTTTGCCATATCGGATAATAAAGGACGCGGACGGGTTTTGTCTTGTTTGATGTCGTAATTGAGCTGACTGGATGCATCCCAATAAGAACGATTTGCCAAAAGACTGATGGCATAAACGTATAAATATTGGTTGGTTTGACTGTAAGGCTGATTGGCAAATTGAGTAAAAAAGGCGTTGGGGCTATTGCGAATGCTGGATAACGTTCCATAGTCAATTGCCAAATTCAGCGAGCGTGCCAAATTAACAATATCATTCATTTTATTTAAAGGGGCTTTTTTACTGGACAATTGACGATTATCAATTCGCATCATGCGAATCAGTTGTTCATGTTTGTCAGTTTGAGTGATGCGCGGGTTATTAACCAGCTCACTGGCAAGTTTTTCACATAAAGGCTGTTTGATTTGTGTGTTAAGCCAAACATCGGATTTTTGGTGTAAAGCCCGCATATCGCCTGAACCGTTATAACCAAGCCCAATAGCGCATGCCTCTGATGCGTCAGCGTTTTGAATTGAATGCGCTACCGCTCGCACAGCAGAATAATCACCGGATTTAGCTTTGGCTTCAGCATAATCAGCCGCCAATTTTTCACTCATGACGTTTTCGGGGTATTTTTGCACAAAATTATTAATGGTATCTGGCGACTGACTGTCTAAATTATAATTAAGTCGCCAATAGGCAGGATAGACAGCAAACAATGAACCCTGCATGTTTTGCTCATATTGATACATGGCGTTGGGACTGCTTTTTTGACGTTCAGCTTCCATAAATTGATAAACACTGTTGTCATAACTGTAGTCATTCGCACACGCCACCAAGCTTGAACCAACCAATGTGCCAAATAGAGCAACTTGGATAAAAAAAGAACGTTTGGATGTAGGAAAATTCATTGCTATTTGCTTAGATTAATTATGAAAATATTCAGCTTAACAAATTATTTTTACATTTATCTAAGCTGCTGTATAAAATTTGTAAAATTTATCCAAGTTTTTTAATAAAACTTAGAAATGATTGGTTTACACAATAAGCATTAATAAAAATCATGATATAATTAAAAGTTTTAAATAATAAACTAATTGAGTTTATCAGCCCTTGGAGAAAACCATGACCGCTCAAACTTTTAATCCAAAAACCGCCAAACCCGTTCAAATTATCAGTCAGCTTCATCAAATTGATGAACCTATCAACCAAACCATAAATTCATTACGCCCCAAAAAAGTTTTTATCACCACTCAGGGCTGTCAAATGAATGAATATGACAGTCAAAAAATGGGCGATGTGCTTGGCGATAGTCATGGCATGATTGTAACTACTGATATTAATGAAGCTGATGTTTTAATCATGAATACATGTTCTATTCGCGAAAAAGCTCAAGAAAAAGTGTTTAGTGAACTTGGCAGATGGCGAAAACTCAAAGAGAAAAATCCAAATCTAGTAATTGGTGTGGGCGGCTGCGTGGCAAGTCAGGAGGGTGAGAATATTCAAAAACGCGCCCCTTATGTTGATATGGTATTTGGTCCGCAAACGTTGCATCGACTGCCAGAATTGTATGATAAATCTGCCAAACAACATGACCAAATCCCTAAAAATCGCATTGGCGTGGTGGACGTGTCATTTCCTAGTATTGAAAAGTTTGATTTTTTACCAGAACCAAAAGTAGAAGGTTATAAAGCTTTTGTTTCTGTTATGGAAGGCTGTTCAAAGTATTGTTCATTTTGTGTGGTGCCCTATACGCGCGGTGAAGAACTATCGCGTCCTTTGGATGATGTACTGGCTGAGATTGATATGCTTGCTGAGCAGGGCGTGCGAGAAATTAATCTTTTGGGTCAAAATGTCAATGGTTATCGTGGCGAAAAAGACGACGGTACAATTTGTCGTTTTAGCGAACTTTTGCATTATGTATCACACATTGATGGCATTGACCGTATTCGTTTTACCACAAGTCACCCTCTAGAATTTACAGATGATGTGATTGATGCTTATAAAAGCATTCCAAAACTGGTATCTCATCTACATTTACCCATCCAAAGCGGCTCTAATGCTGTTTTGGCGGCGATGAAACGTAATCACACAGTAGATATTTATATCAATCAAATTAATAAACTGCGTGCGATTCGCCCCGATTTACACTTATCCAGCGATTTTATTATTGGCTTTCCAAATGAAACGGATGAGGATTTTTTAAATACGTTAAATCTTGCCAAAGAGCTTGATTTTGACCATTCTTACAGTTTTATTTATTCTAAACGCCCCGGAACGCCTGCATCAGATTTGCCAGATAATGTCAGTTTTGAGACAAAAAAAGCCCGTCTTGCCACTTTTCAGGAAGTTATCAAGAAATCTACTTTTGCTAAAACGCGTGCGATGGTTGGTCAAACCGTAAAAGTGTTGGTTGAAGAACCTGCCAATCGTCGTGAAGGCTTTTTGCATGGCACAGCAGATAATACACGTTCAGTTATCTTTAAAGGTGATAAATCGCTTTTGGGTCAATTTGTTTTGGTAAGAGTAACCAATGCAATCAGCATGCATTTAGTAGAAGGTGAGCTTGTGGAGATTTTGGGCTAAACTATTTTGAATAACGTTTTGAATAAAGTTTAGACAGTTTACCCGCCCAAACTAAAGAAATTGTTTCAATATTTAAAAGTTTTATATCTGCTAATTGTGCTATAAAGAGTTGGTAGTAAAATGCCTAGCTGTCTATAAATGTCAGCTAGGTTTTTTAATCGTTTTTGGTGCTTAGGATTTTTTGTGCATTGCATTAAAAACAGGTGGTAACGTTTGAGCTTCTTTGGCGGTAAGGCGCTCAGGCGATAATCCCTTGATGATGGGCAAATCTTTAATTTTTTTATGATTTTTTCTATAAAGTAGTACGGGAATGAAACGAACAAATTCAAATAAATGTAAATATTCTTCTTCATCACCATCAAATTTATCATCATCGTCAGGGCGAATGCTGGCAATTTTTAAAAGGTCTCTGATTTGAGCTTGTTCGTCTTGACTTAATGCAATTTCAATGATTCCAAGTCCTGTGATAAAGCCGCCCGCCCAATTTTTTAATGCTAAAAACCGTTCAGATAAGTCGTGTTCGTCATCAGGAACAAGCGGGGTAAATGCATAAGCATCATCTTGGTCTTTTAATTCAAAGCTAATGTCTTCGGCGTATTGGCTGATAAGTTCTAAAGCATCATCATCAGGACGGCTTAAACAAAGCTCATCAAAAAGCATTGCCCAAACATCTTTGTTTGCAGGAAGACAGGTTGTCATAACAGCAGTAATCAAACCATGTAATTCACTGATGGATATATCATGCCAATCATCAAAAGCCGCTTGCCAGTCGCTAAATCCAGAAAAATCATCATTCATTAAAACATTCCTAAAAATAATCCCATTTTAAATGGCATTATTGGGTTAATTAATAAAAAACACGTTTCATTAAAACTGCAAATTGTGTCTTTAAGAAAATACGTTTTTATTGATAAAAGATGCTAATCAATAAACAAATTCCGCCATTTTACCACTGTTAAAACAAAGGTTTCAATGAGAAAAACCTTAAGAAAAATGTTAAATATAACGCAAATTTTAGGGTTTTGTTAAAAAATCTCTTAAAGGTTGAACACTATCCATTGGGGTGATAAAATACGGGGCTTGGAAAGTAATCATCTTTTTAAATCAGAATAACACATAGGCTAATACCTTACAGATTGTTCTGTATATTGAACATGATAATATAACTCATTAAAATCTTTTAACAGGAAACCATATGATTTCCCAATTACAGCTACTTGAAGCTACTATTTTAGAATTTAAAGAACGCTACCATATTACCGCAACCGAACTTGCTAGCCTAAAAAATAAATTAGCACAAGATAATACCGCAGGGCAATTACTAACGCTTAGTAAAAATCTGGATTCTGCAAATGAAGAAATTGCTACATTAACCCAAAAAATAAATGAATTGACTGATGAAAAAAATCAATTAACCAATAAAATTACAACACTTGAAGAACAAAATACCCAACTAAATAATCAAAATTGTGAACTTGCTCTGAAGCAAAAATTGGCAGTTGAGCGAGTAGAGGTGATTACCAACTGGCTGACCAAAATTGATAATGGCACGATTTAAGGTATAATTTTAGGA
This sequence comes from Moraxella sp. I5G, assembly GCF_055193055.1. Taxonomy (NCBI): domain Bacteria; kingdom Pseudomonadati; phylum Pseudomonadota; class Gammaproteobacteria; order Moraxellales; family Moraxellaceae; genus Moraxella; species Moraxella sp. I5G. Next base: position 78,769 of record NZ_JBUXLH010000006.1, read on the forward strand.
TTTTTTATGAACGTTCTCGATGCCTTTGCCGCCTTTGAAAAACACGGCAATAAAATGACACCGAAAAAAAGCAGTGTCAACAATCAAGCTGCTAACACTCAAAACACATCTACGCAAACCGCTCAAAAAGATGTGAAGGATTCACCTAAAAAAAGTAATGTCGATGCCGCTTTTGCCGCCTTTGAAAAACATGGCAATAAAATGACACCGAAAAAAAACAATGACAACAACCAAAATGTTAGCGACCAAAAAGATACTCAAAATCTATCTCAAAAAGAAGAGAGTTCAACGGCAGTTAATCCAACTCAAACAAAAGTGCAAGAAACCAAAATGCCTGAAGACGCCAAAGTTGAAAAAGTGGAATTTTTACCTGTAGATATTAATATCGCAGGCACACCACACAGAATCACTTGCCCTGCTAATGAAATTAACGCTTTAGAAGATTCGGTGTCGCAAATTAATAATCAAATTCGCAGTATCCGTCAAGGTATTAAAAATAAAAGCCTGACTAATGAAGAACTTTTGGTGCTGACTTGTCTTGAATTATGTGACCAAATTCGTTCATTAAAAGAAGTCAGTGCTAGCCAAGATGAAGAAAAAGACCATGCTATGGTGCTGATTGCAAAAATGATTAAAGATGCAAAAAGCGCCTTATAACCATCAAAGTTACGTATTTTTAAAGCAAGGTGAATTCCTTGCTTTTTTTATGCTTTTTAATTTTGCTTCGGTGTTTTTTTGAATATTTATAACTGTAATTAGAATAAGGGGTTTTTTAAGAAATTTGCGATAATGACACTTTTTTAGGATTGTTAAAATATGCAAAATTTGGATGTAGTTTTTTCTGATGATTGGATAATTGTTCTATTTTTTATACTTGGGGCATTATTACATGGCATAACAGGGTTTGGTTATCCAATCGTTGGCACAGCAATCATTGCCAGTTTTTACCCATTAAAAGTTGCCGTGGCGATGGTAGTAGTGCCGTGTGTGGTGCTTAATTTAATGATGTTACGTTCAGGCGGCACAATTATTGACAATATCACCCAATATGGTAAAGAATATTTTTGGTTATTTTTTACTAGTTTTTTGGGTGGTCTTTTGGGGGTACAGTTTTTATTGGTGGTTCCTGAAAGTTATTTAAAAATTTTTCTAGCAATAACATTATTATTTTATGTTTATACCCAGTATTCACGACATCGCATTTACTTTACTCATGATAACAAAACCATGGCAATTTTTGGATTTATTGCAGGTGTTGTTGGCGGTGCAACCAATGCCATTGTGGCGTTTTTGATGATTTATCTTTTGGGAACTAAGCGCAATAAAAATGAAATGGTGATTGTTAATAACTTAAGTATTTTAATCACCAAAATCATTCAAATTTTTGTGTTATTTCCGGTTATTACAACCTTTGATTCAAAGCAAAAATGGCTTTTATTGACTGTGATTGTTATTTCACTATTTTTTGTATATTTTGGTTCTCAAATTCGTCATCGTTTACCACAAACGGTGTTTAATCATATGATTGCTATTATGTTATTTTGTTTGGGATTATACGCACTATGGCAGGGTGTGCATGCACTTGGGTCTACTTAACAGCTTTTTGCCAATCCAGTATTGCTTTGATGTCATTACCAATAGCAGATTGTAAGGTGGACAAATCAGCGTATTTTTTTTCATCATGTAAATAATGTAAAAAAATTACTTGTGCGGTCAATCCATACAAATTGCCATCAAAATCTGGAAAATGTACTTCCAAACGATAATCAGCACCATGAACGCTAGGACGCGTGCCGATATTAACCGCGCCTAATAAACTGTTGGGGTGAATTCCTAAAATTCCTTTGTGATGACTATGGGTTAAATCACAGGGCTGAATCAGTTGATCATTTTGATTAAAAAATAACACATTTGCCCCAAATACGCCTTTTAATGCAGGTTTGAGCCGAGACAGTGAAATATTGGCGGTTGGAAACCCTAGTGTTCTGCCAATTTTATCGCCGTGAACAACTGTGCCTTTTATACTATAGTCTTGACCAAGTAGCATTTTAACAGTGGTTAAATCTCCTAACGAAAGTGCATGACGAATTTGTGTTGAACTGATGCGTGTGTTTTGATGACAGATAGTTGTCAAATTATCAACAATAAAACCTTGATTTTGTAAAAAATTTTTATCACCCAAACGGTCATGACCAAAGCGAAAATCATCACCAAGCATCAAATGATTGGCGTTTAATTTTTTTAGCAATTGTGTGAAATCCAAAGCTGATAAAGAACGAAATTCATCATTAAAATCAACTACTAATAAATAATCAATGTCCAGTTTTTTGATAATCGCTGATTTTTCAGCCAAGTTACTCAGACGCGCGGGCGGATTGTTGGGAGTAAAAAATTCCCTTGGCTGTGGCTCAAAAATCATCATTGCCGTATGCAAATGCTGCTGACTCGCCATATTTTTTAAAGCATAAAGCATGGTTTTATGTCCAAGATGCACACCATCAAAATTACCTATGGTTAGAGCAATCTTGGGCAATGGAGGCGGATTTTTGGGGTCAAGATGGATAATTTGCATATTTTTTTAGTTTTATTTTGATTTGAATAAAATTTGGTATTGTATCATAGGTTATAAAATCATGCGTTTATAAAATCATGGTTTGTATATTTTGTCTAAAAGTGCTAATCTAAATACGATTCAAATAAAAAAATCTTAATGAGCATAATAAATGACAAACGCTGTCTTGCAACTTGAAACTTTATATCACAAACCAATTGACCAAATTAATGAAAATGAAATCATCACTGCTTTAAAAGCATGGGATGATGAAGATAATTTTATTCCGATTATTGAACTTGTGGATGCATTACCACACGCTCAGCAAACCCCGCAAATTTTAAGTGAACAGGCAAGAGCATGCAATAATGTATATTGGTTGAATAAAATTCCTGAAAATATTCCTTACCTTGAACGTGCTTTGTCTATTTTTCAATCTTTAGAAAAGGATTTGGAGAATGAGCAAGACTGGAATTACAAAATTGGTTATTCTTATTTTTATTTAAATGATAAACAAAATGCCAAAAAACATTTAACGATTTCTAAAGATTATAATAACGAAGAAGATCTATTAAGCTGGATTGAACGCGCTGAAGAAAAAAACATCAGCACTTTGGATGCTGAAAATGGCGGATTAGGAACAGTGGAATATGACTTGGAGGATTTTTTTGCATTACTGGAAAAAAAAGCCCCAAAAATTGCTAATAGTTTTAATCAGCTTGCCAGCAAAACTGAACTGAGAGTTTTTGAAAAAAAATTAGGCATTGTTTTACCTGAAAGTTTTGAACAACTGTATCGCACGTTTAATGGACAAAAATTTGGGGCAAAATTTTCAAATTTGGAAGATTTACACCGTTTTTTAACATTAGAAGAAATTATTTCGGTGCAAGATGCGTATGTTGATAAATTAACCAATACTTACGGCGAGTCATGGCAAGACATTCGTATTAGCCAAGAAGATATGATTTATGATGAAGAAATCAAAAATCGCCTATATCATCGGTTATGGATTCCTTTTGCAATCAGTGAGGACAACACAGAAGACGAAGAAGAATTTAATTTGTTGTGTTTGGATTTAGACCCCAATACTGAGGGCAAATTTGGGCAAATAATTAGTATTAGCTTTAGTGATGATTTAGAATTGTATCTTATTAATTTGGAAAATTGGTCATTAAAAGAGGAAATTCGCAGTATTAACAGTATGTTAAAGCATGATTATTTGGTATACGATAATAATGAAAAGTGCTTGGTGATTGATAATCATGAACCATTTGATGATGAACTGATTTGCTATCCTGATAATGAAGAACAAAACTTAAAAATATACATTGAAAAAACATTTGGAAAAATCAGTCACACCATGAGTGATATGACCCCTAATAAAATTACCTGTGATATCCACGTAATAAGCCCAACTGATAAAACCCCTTATTATACTTTGGTTACCAGTGGTATGGGTGCGTACATGATGAGTGTACCTGATGAGATTACTCCTGCTTACTCTGAACTTTTGATTCGTCTACCTGCAGATTGGCAGTTAGACAGCGATGATGAGCGTGATTTTTGGCCAATTAGACAGCTAAAAAATTTAGCGTGTTTACCATTTTATCGCCAAAGTTATTTTTCCAGTGGTCATACAGTATCTGTAGAAACTTTGGCAGGAACAAATTTTGAATGCATGTTACTTTTAGAGGCTGATGATGGTGATGATATTGCAGTTGCTAAATTATCAGAAGATAAAAGCGTTATTTTTTATAGCCTTGTGCCACTTTATCATCAAGAAATGCTGTATAAATTGGACAAGGGAAATATGGCTTTGATGCAGGCACTGGAAGAGGCGCAAATTCCTTATCCGCCAGTGGTGGATATTCACCGAATCAATGTTTGTGAAAATTATTTGCCAAATGATAAGGATTTGTCAGTATTTGATGGGGTGTTTTGGTCATTTAATCACGTTTATTATTTAACTTGCATGCAATTTTATCAAGCGCTTATGGACTATAATACAGAGCTGGATAATGATATTAGTGGCTTTAACCCTTGGGAGATTTTATGCAAAGAACCTATGGTTTATGTGATGTATCAAGCCCGTTTACGTAGTGAAGATGATTTGCAAGGCAATGAAATCTTAAAATACCCTGAAGTTTTTTTAGGTGAATCTGATGGCGATGGTTACTACCATACAACCGTTGTGTTAACCATTCAAGCTAATGATGATAGGGTAATTACAGCCATTGAACTGTTGCACCAAATTCAAAACGCCATTGCCAATAAAGAACTTGGTGAACATGTATTCTTTGAAGGTTTTAAAAAGGTTGGCACAGTCAGCGACCTAAGCGATGAAGTGCCAGTAATAGAAGTATTATTTGGTAGTTAGTGATGTGATTAGCGTGGCGTTAGACGCAGATTTTCACGTCCTAAAATACGAACCACACGCCCGTTCTCAAAATAGATACTCAAATAATGTTCGGTATTTTTGACGTTCTTTTTGCCAGCTTTACGCCCATCTGTCCCTGCTTGATAATTATATAGATAGTCAAAACGGTTGGGATTTAGAGTGTCGCGCATGGCAGGACTGCCTAATAGATATAAAACTTGGTCTTGACTCATGCCTACTTTGATTTGTGCAGCTTGTTCAGCAGTGACGGGCGTGCCTTGGGGTAAATCGATGGTGTAGACCCGAAACATATTACATCCAGATAAAGTAATGGCGGTAAATAAGGCAACGGGTATAAATTTTGCAAATAATGTCATATAGTTTTCCGCATTCATAAAAACTGTGTTATACCAAAAAACAAAGCACCAATCAATATAAATGCTTGTGTTTGCTTTGGTATTTTATTTTTGGTTTAGTTTATCATTTTTTGGCAAATAATTTGAATAAATTTGTGGTAAAAATAAATTTGTGGTAAATTAGGCAAACGTTAAAAATTAAACAATTATTAAAGGTATTTTTATGAGTTTTACCAATAAAGATTTGCGTAAAGTGGGCTTAAAAGTAACATTGCCACGTATCCGAATCTTGGAACTTCTTGAGAGCGCTGAACATCATCATATGAGTGCTGAAGATGTGTATCGAGCGCTTGCACAGCAGGGCGAAGATGTTGGTTTGGCAACGGTTTATCGTGTTTTGACTCAGTTTGAGCAAGCAGGCATTGTTGAGCGTCATAATTTTGAAAATAATTTATCCGTATTTGAAATTGTTCAAGATGAACACCACGACCATTTAGTGTGTGATGTGTGTGGTAAAATTGAAGAATTTCACAATGATGCCATTGAGGCTGAACAGCACAAAGTTGCCCAATCACATAATTTTAAACTAACAGGTCATTCTTTGGTGCTATATGGCGTGTGCAGTAATCCCGATTGCCAAAAATCCTTAGAAAATCAATAATAAAAATCCTACCAAATTTGGTAGGATTTTTTAATAAGTATGATATGCTTACATATCATCCATGCTATCATCGGCTTCTGGTGGCGGTGGTGGCATGTCATCAGACTGACAGCTGAATTCATAAGTTTTGCCGTCTGCAACTGTTACTCCAAAAATCGCTTCACCATTTTTGGCGTGCCATTCGTATTTTGAAGCTGGATTAGTTTCATTGACAAAACGCATACCACTACCTGAAACAGCTCGAGTTAAGCTGATATCTTGATTGTTTAGCGTTAGGCTAGGTGCAGTTACATTTAATAATGCTGTATCTTTTTTGTATTTAACATTGACAGTGGCATTTTGTTCGCAAGTATAGTGCTCTACCATTTTACCGTGATGGTGTTTGCCATGATGATGTTTTTTGCCATGATAGTGGTGATGCATGTCATCTCCTGGCATATCGTTTGGTTTTGGATTGGTGGCGCAGCCTGTCATAATCAGGGCAGAAAGCACACCCGTTGCGATGAGTAGTTTTTTCATAAAAACTCCAAGATAACAAAAATTCACTAAAAACTCAAAATCGGTTCATATTTTACTGCAAATTGTATCAAAATGTGTAACAGAAGTTTTTGTCAATGGTATAAAATTGTGAATTATTTTATCTATAATTTTGATTTACGGTTTATTTTTTTGGATTTAAATTGTGTTAAAAATTGCTTATTCTCCGATTTTTTGTTTGCCACTTCCGCCAAATCATCGTTTTCCAATGGAAAAATATCGTTTATTGCCCCAAAAGTTGTTACAAGAAAATGTCATCACTATAGATAATTTATTTACGCCACAAAAAGCTAGTAAAGATGAAATCTTAACCACGCACACCCATGATTATTATCATGCATTGATAAATCTTAATCTAACCAGTCGCCAAGCCCGTATGCTTGGGTTGCCTTTAACGCATGATTTGATAGAACGTGAACATTTTATCGCTCATGCGACCTATGAATGCGCATTGCACGCCCAAAAACATGGCATTAGTTTATCAACTTCGGGCGGCACTCATCATGCGTTTGCTGGGCATGGCGAGGGTTTTTGTATTTTTAATGATATTTGTGTGGCAAGTCATCTTTTATTGCAAAGAAATCAAGCAAAACGCATTTTGATTGTAGATTTAGATGTTCATCAAGGTAATGGCAATGCATCAATTATGGCAAACAACCCTAATGTTTTTGTCTTTAGTATGCATGGCAAGAAAAATTATCCTTTTAGAAAAATCCCATCTGATTTAGATATTGACTTGGATGATGGCACAACCGATGATGAATATTTGGCAATTTTAGATGAAAATTTAACCAAAATTATGACACAGTTTTATCCTGATTTGATATTTTATCAGGCGGGGGTTGATGTTTTGGATGTAGATAAATTAGGCAAATTAAATCTAACCATGTCAGGCGTGTCATATCGTGATGAGCGGGTGCTTATGTGTGCTAAAAAAGCAGGCATTCCTATTGTGGTGGTAATGGGGGGTGGCTATGCGCCGGATATTGCAGTGATTGTGGAGGCTCATAGTCAGGTGTATTATCATGCTAAAAAATTATGGGGATAAAATATAAAATTAATTTATAAAAACAAATTGTGTTACATTAAAGAAAATAGCAAATAAAGAGATGGGTATGAGTCTAAAACAGCGGTTGAACTTAACAACACCTATTATCCAAGCACCAATGGCAGGAGCTAGCAACGCATCTTTTGTGGCGTGTGCATCCAATTTGGGTGTTTTGGGTTCTTTGGGGGCGGGTATGATGTCTTGTGATAAAATTCATAGTGAAATCAATACGATAAAATCCCTAACTGACAAACCATTTGCGGTTAATTTGATGATTTTGCCTAAAGAAAAAACCCAAAAATACAGCTCACCCATGCCAACTTGGTTGAAAAATGTTTATGATGAATTGGGTGTGATACCTGTTTTGGATGATTATCCTGCTTATGATTTTGCCAAACAATTTGATGTTTTATTGCAAAATCCAGTACCCGTAGCTAGTTTCACATTTGGAATTTTGAACAAAAGTCAGGTTCTTAAGCTGCATGACGTGGGAACTTTAGTGATTGGTACGGCAAACCTGCCTGAAGAAGCCAAACAATGGCAAGATATTGGAGCAGATGCAGTGATTTTACAATCGGGGGATGCTGGGGGTCATCAAGGCGGATTTTTAGACGAAGATGCAGAAAAATTATCTGCTTTAACTTTATTAAAATTAACTCAAAAACAGGTATCCATTCCCTTAATTGCTGCAGGTGGTATTGACAGTAAAGTCAAAATAGATGAACTTTTACAACATGGCGCAGATATGGTGGCTATAGGTACGTTATTTTTGACCACCAAAGAGAGCCCAATTCACGCACTTTATAAACAAAAACTGCTAAAAGCCAAGCCAAATGATACCGTGATGACAAAAGCGTTTTCTGGAAAATGGGCGCGCGGAATTAAAAATAATTACATCCAAAGAACAAGTCAGGTGAGTTCAAAAGATTTGCCAGAATACCCCAGTCTAAATGCCATGACCAAATCACTGCGAGCGCATGGTGCAAAAACTGACAATCCTGATTTGTTATCATTATGGGCAGGAATGTCAGTTGGTGGCTGTCGTGACGAGACATTAGCGCAATTGGTCAAAAGGTTGGTTTTACCAACACTTGATTAATGATTGTAGTAGTTATCAATTCCTAAAACCACCGCTTGTACCAGTTTTTGACGCTCTTTGGGGTCTTTGATAAATGCTTCGTCACTTTTATCTACAATCACACCAATTTCTATCAATACTGCTGGAATTTTGGTGGTTTTTAAAACGACCAATTTATCATGGTGATAAATACCAAGTTTTTTATCAACCAAGGATAAGGATTTTTCATAGTTGCTGTTTGCATGGTCTAAATTAGGCGTGCGTTTAATAACATAAAAGGCGTTACCAATTGACTTTGCCAGTTTTAGTGAGTCAGTATAATTGCCATTTTCGCGGGAAATATGAAATGATGAACCAACAATAGGGCGTATGGTTTGGTAGGTGTCAATATCGCCTGCTTTAATAGGGCGTAGATTAGCAAGTTGGGTGCTGTCGTGATGAATAGAGATAAACACCGCTTTTTTGTTATGAGAGTGATTGTTGGCAAGATTACTACGTTCTTGTAATGTTTTTTCATTACTAGCTTGTCTGGTTAATTCTACCTGATAACCTTTTTGAATGAGTAGTTGATAAAGTTCTTGAGTGAAAACATCATTGTAGTTCACTTCAGGAATGCCTGTTAAACTGATTGCTCCAACCCCAAGTGATGAACCTTTGGGGTTGTGTCCTGAATCTAAGACAATGAGCGGTTTTTGACTGCACGCAACTAAAAATATCAGTGAACATAGATAAAAAAATCGCATAAATTTATCCTACCAATAGCTTTTTACTGTGTTTTTCAAGCAGCCAAAGTAGGCTGATTGCTGCCACTGCCAAAGACATCACCAAAGCCAGCCAGAACCCATAAATGCCCAAACCAAACCAAAATGCAAAGATTACCCCTGGGATAATTCCAAAACCCCAAAAACAAATCATATGAATTATCATTGGACTTTTGGTGATTTTATAACCACGAAGAGCGTAACTTGCAACGCATTGAATGGCGTCTACTAACTGAAATGCTGCTGCAAACAATAAAAGCGTACCACAAATATCAATTACTGCCAAATCATCAGTGTACATATCAGCAAGTTTGTAACGAAAAATAATTAAAAAACTTGCGGTCAAAAACGAAATTGCCATAGCGCTACTAATAGCAACCCCTGATACATAACGAGCTTGTTGAGGATTGTTTTGACCAAGATTGATGCCAATTCTTACGGTGCTGGCAATTCCAATGCTTTGGGGAATCATAAAAATCAAACTGGTTAAATTAATCACAATCTGTTGGGCAGAAATAAGTTTGGTAGTATCCCCATCCAATTTAGCGACTAAAAAAATAATGCAAGCAAATAAGCTTACTTCAATAAAAAACGACAAGCCAATGGGTACGCCAAGTCGGGTAATTTCACCAAATAATTTGATATCTGGTTTTCTAAATTTATCAAACAGCCCAAAAGGGGCAAAAAATTTATCTTTGGCAATGTATAAACCTAAAAGCAGTGCATTTATCCAAAAGACAATTGCTGTTGCCAATCCACAACCTGCCCCGCCAAGCATTGGCATGCCAAATTTGCCATAAACAAACACCCAATTTAGAAAAATATTCGCAAAAAAACAAATCCAGCTAACAATCATGATGGCTTTGGGTTTACCAAGACTGGATGCGTAAGCGTGTAAAGCTCGATGTATTAAAGCTGCTGGCATGGCAAAACCAATAAACCATAAATAAAGCTGACTTACTGCAAGGGTTTTGGCTTCTAAATTTAAAAATTTATCAAAAAAACCAATCACTGACCAGACCAAAAATAGCCCAACCACTCCCAAGAACAATCCATACCAAATTCCTTGCCAACCAAGGTTACCAATGGCTTTTTGGGTGTCATTGGTATTTTTGTGTTTGTGTACGCCAAAGGCTTGAGAAATCATTGGGTTTAACGCGGTCATAACCCCAAGCAGGGTAATGTATACCGTAAAAAATACACTATTACCCAGCCCAACCGCCGATAAATCAGATGTGCTGATACTTCCTGCCATGACCGTATCTACAAAGCCAGTACCAACTTGGGCAACTTGAGATAGTAGCATGGGAAGCGCAAGCGCAACTAGGGCAGCAAATTCTTTTTTATATGCCGAAAAATTATAACGGCTAATATCCAATAACATTATTGTACTTCCTTCCACCAAGGTGTAGTTTGGTCATTTATAGTAAAATTTTGTCCAATTTTTGGCGTGATGAATGCAACGTTTTGTTTTGTAGCTTCTGCTAAAAATCGTTCAGCAGGTTCATCCCACTTGTGATAAGCAAGGTCGTATTTACCCCAATGAATCGGTAGGGCAAGTTTGGCTTTGGCGTCTTTGACTGCTTGCACCGATTGTTCTGGAAACATATGCACATCAGCCCAATTCACATTATACGCTCCATTTTCCACAAACATTAAATCAAAACCATCATCGGGAGCGTATGTTTTTGCGATGTCAGCAAAATGGCTACCAAAACCACCATCGCCTGTAAAATACAATGAAAAATCAACGGATTTCACCACCCAACCGCCCCATAAGGTTTGACTTCGGGTGGATAATTTTCTTCCGCCATAATGTCGTGATGGCACAAAGATAAATTCAAGCCCATCTAGATTTTGTGTATCATGCCATGCAAATTCTTGAATTTTATTTTTATCCACGCCCCATTTAACAAGATGAGCTTTGACACCCAGTGGTACAAGAAATTTTTGGGCTTTTAGATGGATTTCTTGAATTGCTTTCATGTCCAAATGGTCATAATGGTCGTGTGATAAAATGACAATGTCTAAATTTGGTAACTCGTCTGTTTTAGGTGGATGAGTCATTGAGTAGGGCTTTCCACCCAAGGGGATGGGTGATACCCGATAAAATACAGGGTCGGTAATGATTGTTTTATCGCCCATTTTAAATAAAATGGTGGAATGTCCAAGCCAAGTAAAACTGTTGTTTTGCAAGGGAATATTTTTGGTCAAAGGCAAAGTTGGTAAAGACTCCTTGGGATGTTTACCATCAGCAGGATAAAAAATATTTATGATAAAATCCATCAAATTTAGGCGTTCATCCTCAGAAACCCCAGCGCCTGAACCGTCTACAATCAGCGGTTGCAAGTTTTCAAATTTGCCGTTTTGATAATTGGGCGATTTTTGCATCACTTGTAGGGTCTGACTGTCAGGGCTTCCCCCAAAAACAGCTGAATTTAAAAATGCAATGATGCCAATGGTCAGTATTAAGGCTATAATAAGTATACAGTTGAAAATAAAAATTATCATAAAAGACAGCAAAATAAAAACTTTTAATGATAAAATTACTTACTTTAAAAATCAATGATTATTTTTATCAGTTTAGTGCCACATTATGCGTCTTAATCACATTATTAAGCCCAATTCCACAACTACCAACATTATTAAAAATCCTGATAAACACCAAGCCCATTTTATATCAATTATTGATGAATGGCTAAAAAGTCTGTACCGTGAAAATTATTCAATAAATACCATTTTGGCATATCAAGCATCGTTATACCGTTTTTCAAAGTTTGTTGCTAAAAATACTGCATTACAAGGCAATTGGCAGACGTGTCAAAAAAAACAATTAACACTATTTTTTAGTGGTCGTTTGGAAAGCGGTCAAAAAATATCTACCATAAAGCAAGAACTATCCGCTGTCAATAAATTTTATCAATACGCTATTGCACAAAATTTAACCCAAAATAACCCAGCTGCTGCCTACCGGCTAAAAAGCCAGCCCCGACCTTTACCCGTGATTAGCGATGTAGATTTGATAAGTCAGCTGCTTGACCAGCCTATTCCAGAAAATCAAGTGTTAGCAAATATTTGGCAGCGAGATAAAGCTATGTTTGAATTGATGTACAGCAGTGGATTGCGACTGTCAGAGCTTGTCAATTTGAATGTGGAAGATGTGGATTTATCAGGTAAAACAGTGCGTGTGGTTGGTAAAGGAAATAAAATGCGTATTGTACCTGTGGGCGCTCAGGCTATCACAGCCATTACAGTTTATTTGCCAATAAGACAACAATGGCAAAAAAATACCCAAGCCTTATTTGTGAGCCAAAAAGGCGGACGTATTACTCAACGGGCGGTTCAGCTTCGTTTAAAGGCATGTGCTCAAAATGCGGGTATCAGCCAAAACCTGCACCCACATATTTTACGCCACTGTTTTGCATCACACATGTTGTCTGCTAGTGGCGATTTACGAGCCATTCAAGAAATGCTTGGTCATAGTAATATCAGCACAACGCAGATTTACACACAGGTTGATTTTGGCACATTATCAAAAACTTATGATAAAGCTCACCCAAGAGCCTCTCAAAAAGATAAAAATCAAAATTAATGATGTAAAAAAATAAAAGCCAGATTTTATCTGGCTTTTGGGTGATTTGGCGTCAATCGTATTTAGTTTAGTTCTACTTGTACGTGACTGTTAAACCAAGTAACCGATACACCCACATCACCGCGTTTTACGGCATTTTTTACGTTTGGACTGATTTTGCTTCTATCAATCGCTTTTTGCAGTTGGTTACGTTTATTTAGGTTGCTTAAACCACAGTCATCACTACCATCAGAGGAGCTACCATTATAGACATTAGCACGGTCTTGACGGATGATTTGACCAACAGAAGATAACTTTGAGCCATTTGAATTGTATAAATCGCTTTTATCAATATAAGTATCAAAAGAACACAAATAGCCACCATCACCAGCAGAAGCACTCAAACTAGCAACACCTAAAACACCCGCTACTAAAAATTTACCTAACGTTTTCATAACCTACCTCTGACTTATCAAAAAATTATTTCAATCAATTTTTAAAAACACCGTAATAAATAGCGTTTTAATTACCTACTTTTCATTATAGTGTCTTGATAAAAAGAGCTGTAGCGATTTTTGGTGAAGTTTTGTAAATCAAAGTAAAACTTGCTGTTTGATTGTCAGTTATAGTTTATTTATCAAAAGATTTTGTATTGGGTGTAATGGATTTTAAAAACAATTTGAGTAACTCATCAAGACAACTGATTAACAATAAAGTGGTATCATAAGCAGCAAGCAATCAAAATTTAAAAAAGCATTGTGTAAAATACCCAAAATTTAGATTTACCAGTTAAATTAAGATGGTTAATATTTACACCAACTTATGAATAAATCCAAAATTGAGCAATTTGAGTGTATATTTATTAGCAAACATGAATGTTGTCACGCACAAAAAGAATTGGAGAAAGTAAATGTATAAAAAATACTTTGTATTGGTTTTTTTGACAGTGTTATTAGCTGCTTGTGGTGATGCAGGTTCAAAAAATACTACCAAGATAAATGATACCCAGCCCAGTAAAGATGAGTTGGATAAAACAGGCATTGTAGAAAATGCTAGACAAGTTTTAGATACCTTAAATGTAAAATCAACACAATTAAGTGATATGTGGGCGATACAACAGGCATTTCAGCGCGCTGGCGTTACACCTGATATAGAGCAAGTTTTACAACATAAAATGACCCAAGTAAAAAACCAAGCAGACGTCAAAACAATTATCAATGAGCAGCTTGTGCTTACTCAAAATCTACAAGATGAATTAAATGGATTGGAACTACAAAGTCAAGAAGGCAAGAATATTGTTCAAAAAACTACCGATGCTGCTCAAAAAATGCATAATGGATTGCAAACAATCATAGCCTTAGATTTGCAAAATCCAAATGATATGGCTGCGATTAATCAAGCTGTGATGCAAATACAAGAAGGAACAAATGCGTTGTCTGATAGTATGAATGATTTTTTAAATCTGGCAAAGGATTTAGGATTTGATACCAAAGCGGCTATTGAAAAATATCAAAAATATCAGCAATCAATCCAGAATCAACAAACAAACTAAAGTATGATGGTTGTTATGGTTGATGGTTAATGACTAGAGACAATTTTAGTATCAGATGTATTGATTTTATTGATGGATAATATTCATACTTAAATAAATAGTAAGTATCTAATCATTTAAGATAACCCAAAATTAGCAAGACGGCAGGAATATTTAGCGGTCTTGCTAGTTTTATGATTTATCTTTTTATCTTGTTGTTTTGTCTAAACATTGGTAATTAAGTTGGTTAAAATTAATTTTGCAGGCTTAAACGATTAAATCACCTTCAAACACACGTAAAAATTAACTGATTATAGCGACTGCAAGGTGTGTTTATGGTGATTAATTTTTTTATCAAATTGCCGAAAACCAAACAATAATACCCATGAAATCAACAGATAAATGATGCCAGCGGCAAAATAAATTTCTAAATTTAGATAGGTTTTGGCAATGATGGCTTTAGAGGTGTACATCAAATCTACAACTGTAATGGTCGATGCCAGTGCCGAACCTTTGAGCATAAAAATCACCTCATTACTATAAGCAGGTATCATAATCCCAAAAGCACGTGGCAGGGTGATGCGTTTTAGTTTTTGACTAGGTGACATGCCTAAGGCATCAGCAGCTTCTAACTCACCCTTAGGAACAGCATTCATTGCACCACGAACAATTTCAGCAATATAAGCAGCGGTATTTAGCGTAAAAGCAATGATGGCGCACCAATAAGGCTGGCTTAAAACAGGTTTCCATAAAAAACTGTCTTGAATGATTTTGAATTGTCCAAGCCCATAATAAATTAAAAAAATTTGCACCAAAAGCGGTGTGCCTCGAAAAAAGAAGATATATAAATAAGGTGGTATCCATACCAAAGGATTTTTGGATAATCGTAAAAGCCCTAGCGTAACCCCCAAAATCAATCCCAAAACACTGGAAAGTAACACTAATTCGACAGTGGTCAATGATGCTTTTAATAATTCAGGAAAATTTGTGATGATTGCTTGCCAATTCCAACTCATGCCTCAACCCCTTGTTTGTGTAATTTTTTGGCATAACGAGCTGCAGGATTAGCACGCCATTCACAAAAACTAATTAAAGAAGTAACCACAATTGTTAAACCTAAATAAACCAGTGCAGCAACTAAAAAGAACGTAAAAGGTGCTTGGGTGGATTGAGCAGCACGTGATGAGTAATAAATCAAATCTTTTAAGCCAATCAAGGAGACAAGGGCGGTGTCTTTGAGTAGTACCAAAAATAAATTACCCAAACTAGGCAAAGCAACAATCCACATTTGGGGAAGAATGATTCGCCAAAAAGTCTGAAAGGGTCGCATGCCAAGGCTTTGAGCGCTTTCCCATTGACCTTTGGGAATCTCCTCTATTGCCATACGAAAAACCTCGGTGGCGTACGCTCCAAACATCACCGACAGCGCCATGACACCAGGCCAAAAGCTGCCCAATTCAATGCGCTGAGTATAGCCAATTTTATGAGCAAGGCTCGAAACTAAAATTTCAGCCCCAAAATAAATCGCAAAAACAACTAACAGTTCAGGCAAACCACGCACAACAGTTGTATAAATATCAGCCAGTTTTTTAATAAACCAAACTGGTGAACGTTTGGCAACTGCTCCAAGCAGCCCAAAGAACAAACCAAAAATCAAACTGGTTAAACTAAGTTTGATGGTTAGTATTGTGCCTTGTAATAATAAATTGCCATAGCCATATAAGTCAAACACAATCATCGCCTTTTGACAGGGTAACAAAATTTACTATTTTAGCAAAATTTGGGTAATTATGTTGGCTTATTTTGTATCTGCTTTTACTTGGGTTTTTGTTTGAACTTCTTCATTTTGAGCGGCTGTTTTGGTTGTTGGGCTACTTAAGGCATCACCAAAATGTTTTTGCACCAGTTTATCATAAGTGCCATCAGCTTTGATTTCATCAAGAGCTTGATTAAATTTCCCCAAAAGTTCATCATTGCCTTTATTGACTGCAATCGCAAAATTGTCATGAATGTCAATTTCATCGCCCTTAATACTAAAATCTTTACCCAAATCGCTAGTTAGCCAAGTTAAAGCGGGTAGTTTATCGCTAAGTACGACGGTTGCCCGGCCGCTGGCTAAATTTAAAAAGGCATTATCCAGAGTATTGTGCATTTGTGGGGTAACTTCTGGGTAGGTTTTATCCAAATATTGGCTTGAAATAGTCGAACCTTGCACAGCAATGGTTGCTGATTTAATATCGTTGGTATTTTTTGGGTCAAAAGTACTGTCGTTTTTGGCAAGAAAAACCAGCGTGTTATTAAAATAAGGCTTGCTAAAACTTACCTGTTCACTGCGCTCAGGCGTAACGGACATGGCTGAGATGATGGCGTCAAACTTGTCTGTTTTTAAGGCGGGAATGATACCATCCCACTCTTGGGCGTTGATTTGGCAGGTTACCGCCATTTTATCGCATAAGGCATTGGCAATATCCAAATCAAACCCCGCCAAATCTCCGTTATTAAACGTATAATTAAAAGGAGCGTAAGCGCCTTCGGTGGCTATTCGTAAGGTTTGCTTTGATGTATCATTTGGTTGCCCAGTTTCTTGGGTTTTAGTTTCTTCGCCACAAGCACTCAGAAGTAATATGCCCAAAAAAAGAGCAGCTTTAAACATATTTTTCATCAAATTTTCCTTAATTTAAAAATCCCTATTCGTTAGGGTGGTCTAAAATATATTTAGAGATAATTTTCAAACTAGAGCAGCGCCTAACGAATGCTTGACACTGCTCTGTATGCTCAGTTTATGTGAGTAATTTTGAATGGACATTTGCAAATGGTTTTATCCAAAAAAACCATCAGTTGTCATTGGGTGTGATTATTTACTGTCAGTAGGCTTTTTGTCATCAGCTGTTTGAGTTTCACCAGCTTCTAGGCTTTTTAAATCCACACCAAGATGTTTTTTGGCGATTTCATCATATTTGCCATTGGCTTTTAGAGCGTCAATAGCTTTGTCAAATTCGCCTTTTAAAGGGTCATCTTTACGCACAGCAACAGCAACAACGTCATTGGTATTGATGGGTTTGCCTTGCACCTCATAATCTTTGCCAGCATCGGTTTTTAACCAATCCAAAGCAGGAGCAATGTCTGAAATCATCAAATCAATACGCCCTGCAGTCAAGTCAAGATAAGCATTATCTTGTTTGTCATAGGTTTTTAAGGTCGCTTTTGGTTGATTTTTGGTTAAATAATCTGCGGCAACAGTGGCTTGTTGAGCCCCAACAGTTTTGCCAGCGATATTTTCCATGGTTAAATTTTCACCTTTTTTAGCAATTAATACAAAGGTGTTGTTAAAATACGGTTTGCTAAAATCAACTACCGCAGACCGTTCAGGCGTAACGGACATACCCGACATGATTGCGTCGGCTTTATTGGCTTGCAAACTTGGGATTAAACTGTCCCAATCGTAACTTTTAATGTCGCATTCAACCTTCATCTCATCACACAAAGCAGTAGCAAGATCAATCTCAAATCCTACTAAGTTTCCTTGGTTGTCCAGATAACTAAAAGGTTTAAAACTGGATTCGGTGGCAATGCGCACAACTTTTTCATTATTGCTTGCTGGAGCTTGTTTGGTTTGTTCATTGGTTTTTTCATTTGAACAGGCTGAAAGTGCTAAAACGGTCAATGCTGTTAAGAATAATTTTGGACTGAATTGAAATTTCATAAAAATTCCTTATTAATTTATTAATGATTATTTAGCGGCTTCTTGTGGTTTTTCATCAGTTTTGGTAGCTGTGCTGTCTTGTTCTGGAGCTTGAGCTTGTGCATTTGCTGCAAAATGTTGCTGTTTGATTTGTTCTAATTTGCCATTGGTTTTGAGTGCACCTAGCGCTTTATTGATTTTATCTTTTAAAGCATCGCCTTTACGTACAGCAATGCCTAAATTATCACCATTGTCAATTTCATCACCAATCAGCCCAAAGCCTTGGGGGTTTTGTTTTAACCAATAAGCCGCTGATGCTTTTTCCGCCATGACTGCTTGGTTGCGTCCTGCTTTCATATCCAAATAGGCATTTTCGTAGGTATCATACAGTTGTACACGGTTGCCATCTTTGCCATCGTAGTTTTTACCGATATATAGTGCGCCTGTAGTGCCACGCTGACCGCCAAGTACCATATTTTTAATGTCTTTGGGGTCAAAACTACCGTCATTTTTTGCTAACCAAACGATGGTATTGGCAAAATATGGGTCGCTAAAATCCACTTGCTCTAAACGTTCTGGTGTGATGGACATACCTGCAATGACTGCGTCGTATTTTTTGGTTAAAAGTCCTGGCAATAAACCATCCCAGTCTTGAGCTACCACTTCGCATTTGGTTTGCATTTCTTCACAAACAGCATTGATAACATCAACATCAAACCCAATAATTTTGCCGTCCGCAGTTGTGCCGTTAAACGGCATGTAATTAGCTTCAGTAGCAATTACCAATGTGCCTTCGCTGCCTTTATTATCGGTTGCTGCTGATGTGTCTGATTTTTCTCCAGAACATGCGGTTAAAGCAATACTAAATAATAAACCAGCACCAATTTTGGCATAGGTATTTGCAAAATTTACCATAAAAATTCCTTAAAAAATAATAAAAAAATAACTAAATTAAAAACAACAGTCTTAATTTTGATGTGATGCCATAAATTCTTTGACTCGGGCAGATTTTGGATTGTCAAAAATCTCATCAGGCGGACCCATTTCTTCAACGCGTCCTTGGTGCAAAAATACCACTTGGCTGGATACCTCGCGAGCAAAACGCATTTCGTGGGTAACAATCAACATGGTTCGACCTTCATCAGCAAGTTCTTTCATAACCGCCAAAACTTCATTGACCAGCTCAGGGTCTAAGGCAGAAGTTGGTTCATCAAACAATAAAACCTGCGGTTTCATTGCCAGTGTACGAGCGATGGCAACTCGCTGTTTTTGACCGCCCGATAGATTGTCAGGATAAGCATCTTTTTTTGAAAGCAGTCCAACTTTATCTAATAGACGTTGAGCATCAGCAATTGCTTCGTCTTTATTAATGCCTAATACTTGGGTTGGACCTTCAATAATATTTTGCAAAATTGTTTTATGAGGCCAAAGATTAAAATTTTGAAATACAAAACCAATTTTTGAACGCAGTTTTTCAAGTTGTTTGGGATTTTTGGCAACCAATTCGCCTTTTTTTTCAATTAATTCTAATTTTTCTTGTCCAATAAAAATTTCACCACTGCTGGGTTTTTCTAATAAATTAATGCAGCGAAGTAAAGTTGATTTGCCTGAACCGCTCGAACCTAAAATACTAATAACATCGCCATCGTGGGCAGTTAAAGAAACACCTTTTAATACTTCAAGCGAGCCGTAATTTTTATGAATGTCTTTTAAATTAAGAGCAATGGGGCGGTCTGTCATAGCATAATCCATTTGGTTAAACTCTATATTTTCACTTAAAACACCCTAAAAAGGCAACAGTTTTTAAAAAATTTTTAAAAAAATTGTTTTTAATAATTTAATATTTAAAAAACGACAATTTTTTTTTGTTAAAAATCAAACCATGTTATAATTGGCGAATTTATAGATTAAAGACAAGTAAATGGTGTGTTATGCCCAAAGCAAGCCTGCAAAACCCTAATTTTTTAAATCGTTTGTGGCAAGGGTTTTTAACTACCGTTGGCACAGAACGATTTTTTAAAATTTTTTCAGGCTGGGTAAAATGGCTTGGTTTAGTTGCTTTTATTTTGCTTAGTGTTGGTATGACTTGGGGGCTTATTTTTGCACCTGCTGATTATCGGCAAGGCAACAGCTATCGAATTATTTTTATTCATGTGCCAACAGCAAGTCTTGCAATGAGTATTTATTTTGCCATGGCAGTTCTTGGGGTTATTTTTTTGGTTTGGAAAATTAAAACCGCCAACATTGTTGCTCAAGCCGTTGCCCCGATTGGTTTGATTTGCTGTGTATTAAGTTTAATCACAGGAGCGATTTGGGGTAAGCCAACCTGGGGAACTTATTGGGTGTGGGATGCACGCTTAACCTCCATGCTGATTTTGGCATTTTTATATACGGGGGTTTTGGCGCTGTTTAGTGCGTTTGAAAATAGCCAAAATCGCGGTAAAGCCGCAGCAATTTTATCGATTGTAGGAGCGGTCAATTTGCCAATCATTAAATATTCGGTTGAGTGGTGGAATACCTTACATCAAGGTTCAACGTTTACCGTAACCAATGCCCCAAAAATGTCAGCGAGCATGTGGGTTCCGCTGCTGCTGATGATTTTGGGTATGTATTTTTTGGCGGCAGCATTAACCATTTATCGTACAAATTCTTTAATTTTATTAAGAGAAAACCGCAAAACGTGGGTTATTGATTATTTAAAAAAACTTTAAAAAACCGTAATAGCCAGTAGGTAAACCAGCCATGACAGTGTATTTTTCTAGTTTTTCTGAATTTTTAAATATGGGCGGACACGGACCGTATGTGTGGTCGTGTTATGTAATTACAATGATTGTGCTATTTTTATTGATTTTATTTACCAAATCAGAACGTAAAAATGTAATAGAAAAACTCACTCATCAATCAATACGCCAAGAACGACTGACAAACAGACAGCGTCAACAATTAAAATAATAAGGTTTTTTTGTATGAATAATGCTCGCCAAAAAAAGATGATTTGGGTGGTCGCTATTTTACTTGGGGCGGTAATTGCCGTTAGTCTGATTTTATATGCCATTCGTCAGCAGACAGATTATTATTTTGACCCGACCATGATTTCCCAAGGAAAAGCACCTGAAAGTAAGCGCATTCGTGCAGGTGGAATGGTTGTAGCAGGTAGTGTCAAACGTGACCCTAATGACCCTGTGAATATCCAGTTTTCTATTACTGATTTTAAATCTACCGTTCCTGTACGGTATCGCGGCGTATTGCCAGATTTATTTGCTGAAAATTCTGGCGTGGTGGCAACAGGCGAATTACAAGATGGGGTTTTTGTTGCCAGTGAGGTTTTGGCAAAACACGATGAAAACTATATGCCTCCAGAAGTTGCCAAATCACTCAAACAGGAACATAAAGAACGTGGTACTTCGGTTGAAAATGGACAATTTGTTCCAGCAAATCCAATGAGTGAAATGGATAAAAATCAGACTTTAAAAGACAATCAAGATAAACAGTCAAAATAAACAATCATAAATAAAAAACCACTTAAATCTTAAGTGGTTTTTTTATCTGCAATTGACTGATTAAGCATTACGACCATATACAGGGAATTTATCGCAAATGGCAGAAACTTTTGCACGTACTTCTTCTAAAGTTTCTTCAGCGCCACGAGCATCTAGCACATCGCAAATCCAACTGGCTAGCTCAATACATTCAGCTTCTTTAAAGCCACGTGTTGTAATAGCAGGCGTGCCAAGTCGGATTCCTGAAGTTACAAAAGGCGATTTGGGGTCATTGGGTACTGAATTTTTGTTTACAGTAATGTGTGCGTCGCCCAACCATTTATCCGCTTCTTTGCCTGTAATGCCTTGTTTAATTAAACTAATAAGCATCAGATGGTTTTTGGTGCCACCAGAGACTACATCATAACCACGAAAAAGGATGGTATTTGCCATAGCCTGAGCGTTTTTAACAACTTGCTGCTGATATTGTTTAAACTCATCAGTCATCGCTTCTTTAAAACAAACCGCCTTACCAGCGATGGCATGCATTAGAGGTCCGCCTTGGGTGCCGGGAAAAACTGCTGAGTTTAATTTTTTCTCAATTTCTGGATTGGATTTGGCTAAAATTAAACCAGCGCGTGGACCACGTAACGTTTTGTGAGTGGTTGTGGTGGTTACGTCAGCAATTTGAACAGGGTTTGGATAGATGCCCGCCGCTACAAGACCAGCCACGTGTGCCATATCCACAAACAAATAAGCGCCAACGCTGTCAGCAATTTCACGGAATTTTTGCCAGTCCATGACTTGACTGTATGCTGAAAAACCAGCAATAATCATTTTAGGCTTATGTTCTTTTGCTAAACGAGCAATCTCATCATAATCAAGCAGTCCATTATCATCAATGCCATAATGCACCGCGTTGTATGTTTTGCCAGAAAATGAAACATTTGCCCCGTGGGTTAAATGTCCACCATGGGCAAGACTCATACCAAGCACGGTATCCCCTGCTTCTAGCAATGCAAGATAAACAGCCGCATTGGCATTTGAACCAGAGTGTGGTTGGACGTTAGCATAGTCAGCGCCAAATAATTCTTTAGCACGGTCAATAGCAATTTGTTCTACAACATCAACATTTTCGCAGCCGCCATAATAGCGTTTCCCTGGATAACCTTCAGCGTATTTATTGGTTAAAATTGTGCCTTGCGCTTCCATCACGGCAGGAGAACAATAATTTTCAGATGCAATTAATTCAATATGATCTTCTTGACGACGTGATTCAGCGTCAATTGCAACGCCAAGTTCAGGGTCAAAGTCGTGCAAAGAAATTTCTTTAAACATAAATTTACCTTGTGGTTTGGGAGAATTGGATTAGTTTAACATAAAATTGTCATTAATTTCACCAAATTTGACTGACCAAAATTACAAAAATGATGAGTAAAATTTAATTAGCAGATAGATTTTTATGATAATTTAAAGACAATATTTAAAAATACTGTATCACATTGATTAAAATCTTTGCGGTATAATACAGCAATTTTTATATAGCCATTAATTATGGGTTATACATTTTTAAACAATTAAATTTCAATCATTTCAGTATAAATATGCGTTTATTTTCTCATCATAAATTTTCTTATCATAAATTGCTGGGCATATTGATTAGCATTAGCTTACCCCTTTCTTTACCGTCTTATGCTCAAGATACCAGTCATTCTAATGCTAGCAGTTTAGCTAGCTTATTTGGAAAAACAAGCCAACAAAAATTTCTACCAGTAAATCAGGCATTTAAAGTAGATGTCAGTCAAAATGGTCAAGAGTTGATTGCCAAATTTACCATCACTCCCAAACATTATATTTATCAAGATAGAATTGCTGCTCAATTACCAGAAGGCGTAAGTGCTAGCGATTGGGAGTTTAGTGTTGCTCCAACTATGGTGGATGACCCTGAATTTGGTCGGGTGGCGGTATTTAATCAAGATGTTATTGCTAAAGCAGTCATCAGCACCCAAAAAGACTTAAATCACGCTCCAATTAGCGTAAAATGGCAAGGCTGTGCCGAAGCGGGTTTGTGCTATCCACCAGAAGTTACCAAAGGCACTTTGACGCTTAAGCATGCCAGTCAAGCATCCATCAAAGCAGAAACAAAAAAACCAGAAACCAAAGAAACTGCAAAAGTAGCAGAACCACAAACCGCCAGTAAACTACCATCACAGATTATCCCTGCAAATACCACCAATAGCGGTAATGATATAGCTATTAGCCAAGACAATAACCAAATTGCTAATCTAGAAGATAAAGCAAGTTCTGTTAATGGCATGCCGCCAGCTTTGCCAGTCAGCCGTGAATCTAATCAAGAAATAGGTGGCGAAAGTAGCAATCAAAATAACCAAGCAAATGATTTGATTGCTCAAAATACAGACCTTCAAAACCCAAGTCAAAATAATGATGGCAACCAATCAGGCATTTCTGTGTTGCCGGCAGATGGCGAGCAAACACAACTTCAGCCAAATGAGCAAAACGCCCAAAGCGCCACTGATATCAGCTCAAACCCTAATTTGGTGAATCATACCTTACCTCAGGATTCTGACCCCTTTGGTATTCATAAAAATCCACTATTAGCATTAATGCTTTTATTTTTGGCAGGGCTGTTACTTGCCTTTACGCCATGCGTGTACCCAATGATACCAATTGTCGCCAATATTGTCGCCCGCCAAAAAAATACCAATTCTGTAAAAGGTTTTATGTTATCAACATCTTATGGGGTAGGTGTTGCAACGGCTTACGGGGCTATTGGCGCTTTGGTGGCAGGTCTTGGGCGTGCCGTTGGAATTTTGGGGTATTTACAAAATCATTATATTTTGGGTGGTTTTGCAATTGTTTTTGTGATTTTAGCGCTTGCAATGTTTGACGTTATCAAATTATCTTTACCAAGTGCCATTAGCGATAAACTTTCTCAAAAATCACAACTTGCCGATGGTAAATTAGGCAGCATTGGCGGTAGTTTTGTTGTTGGGGCATTATCAGCATTGGTGGTATCGCCTTGCGTTTCATTGCCAATGGCAGGAGCTTTGACGGCTGTTTCAACCAGTGGTAGTATCGTGTTGGGTTTTTTTGCATTGTTTGTTTTTGGGGTGGGTTTGTCTTTGCCATTGATGATGCTTGGAGCAGTGCAAGGAAAATTTATGCCCAAAGCAGGGCAATGGATGCAGGAAGTCAAAACTTTTTGCGGGCTGCTGCTTTTAGCGGTTTCAATTAGTTTAATTGAACGAATTGTCCATTCATCTTTTGTACTTGCTTTATGGGCGTTTTGGTTTGCGATGCTTTGTGTGTGGTTCTATCGTCAAAAAGTTCTACCAGCACTGGCATTGTCAATCATCAGTGGCGTTTGGACGCTTTGTTTGATGATTGGCGTGGCAACTGGACAAACGGATTCTTGGCAACCTTTAGGAAAATTGACAGAAACAACTGCAATGACAAATAACGCTTTTGAATCTAAAAATTCTGACATTACAGTAACCAATCTAGCGCAACTTGATGAAATTTTGTCCAAAAATGATAACGTGTTGGTGGATATCACAGCCGATTGGTGTATTGAATGCAAAATCATGGAAAAAACCTTGTTTGCCAATCGTCCTGACAAATTGGCAGATTTTCAAGTGGTTAAGGTGGACATCAGTCAAAATACATCGGATAGCAAAGCAGTATTGGCACGTTATCAACTATTTGGACCGCCAGCATTGCTACTGTATCAAAAAGGCGAGCTAAAAAATGTGTTATTGGGTGAAGTAAAACGCGCTGATTTTGAACAGGCATTATCACAATTATAATTGGTTTGTTTAAAATTACTGATTTCTTCTTAAAAATGACAACTTTCTGTCAAATTGGCTCAATTTTTGCTGAAATTTTACCATCATCATATATAATAGCAGCTTTTTGGTAAGTATATTGTAGGTGGTATGATGGTAAAATTATTGCGATTGGTTAGTTTTTTAGAAGGTTTGTCTTTTTTGGTTTTGGTGGGCATTGCTATGCCCTTAAAATACAAATTCAATCAACCCTTTTTAGTTCAATATGCTGGCATGGCTCACGGTGTATTGTTTGTCAGTTTTATTGTGCTGCTTTTGGTGGTATGTCAAGTTAAACGATGGTCACTGAAAGTTTTTTTATTTGGATTTATTGCGTCTATTCTGCCTTTTATGCCATTTTGGTTTGAGCGTTACATTCATCAGCTTGAACTTGACGAAAATTAATTATTAAAAATAAATTAATTATTAAAAACCAATCGCTCATCTACTAAAAAAATCAATGGATAAAATGGGAAATTTTGTGTTTGCTGATGGCTATAAACAAAACCTGAATATTTCGGTTGCGACTGTAATCTCGGTTGTTTTTCATACTTTTTTGATTTTTGGTATCACCTTTACTGTTGGGCAAGCGCCCGATGAACTTGCGCAAGACGTTGCAACAGCAATGACAGAAAATACCAAAAAAAATGAACACGCCCGTTTTATTGCCAGCGCCAGTCAAGAGGCTGGCGGTGATGTGCGCCAACAGCTGCGCCAAGAAACCAATAACATTAGCCCAGATACTGCTGATGATATGGAAGAGGTGCAAGATGTTTTAAACCTACAACAACAATCTCGTCAAAAAGCGTATCAAGAAAGTTATTTGCGCACTACCTTATCCATTCGTTATGTGGACAATCAAAATAAGAATGAAAGTGAAAAAAACCAAGATGACTTAGAAACCCAAGAAGAGAGAATTCGTAAAAAAATTCGTACCTTGGAAGCTCAACTTTCTCAAAAACAGCAAGATTTTGCCTCAAAAAGTAATGTACAAACTGTTAGTGGTAACGCGACCACTTATGGCGTGGCGGCAGCTTATTTAGAAAATTTTCGTTTGCATGTAGAACGTATTGCCAACCAGTATTATCCAGAACAAGCACGCAGCCAAAATATTACAGGTGATGTGCGTCTGATGGTGATTGTTGGGCGTGATGGGCACGTCAAGGCCATTACGCTATTAGAATCATCAGGTTCAGTCATGCTTGATGAGGCCGCCAAGCAGTCCGTTCGTCAATCCTCCCCATATGGTGCTTTTAGTGAAGATATGGGCAAATTAGAAGAATTGCGAATTATTCGTACATGGCGCTATGGCGATGATATTGAAGTTACTGATTAACAAAATGAATGAAAATTAAAAATATATGACTCAAACCTTAGAAACCACTGAAAAAACTATTGATCAAGCGGCTCATACTGCTAATACGCCCATTACTCAAAATGTTGCCGAGGCTCAAGAAACCGTTACTCAAGTCGCAACTGAAGTAGCAACACAAACCGCTGAAGGGCTAACTACTGCTAGCGATTACACGTTAAAATTACTAGGCGTGCCAATTGATACAGCAACAATTTTAAATAATTCCACAACGTTTGCTATTAAACTGGTATTGGCAATTGTAATTTTTTATGTGGGCAAATGGATTGGCAAATGGTTTGTAAATCTTGCCAAAAAAGCCATGATGCGAAGCTCACTAGATGGTACAGCAATTAGCTTTTTGGGTAATTTACTTTATGGAATTGTCATTGCAGCTGTAATTTTGGCATCTTTAAATCAGCTTGGTATTAGCACCACTTCGTTTGTTGCGGTTTTGGGCGCTCTAACGGTTGCTATTGGTGTGTCTTTAAAAGACCAAGTTTCTAACTTAGCTGCAGGCGTGCTGATTGTTATGTTTCGCCCTTTTAGGCGTGGCGATGTCGTGCAAGTAGCAGGGCAAACGGGCACTGTACAAGAGATTACTTTGGTAAATACGCGCATTATAACCGCCAACAATCATGAGGTGATTGTGCCAAATGGCGACATTATGACCAACGCCACAATCAATTTTTCATCGGTGCCAAATCGTCGGCTTGAGATTTTGGTGGGGATTGGTTATAACAGCGATATTAGAACGGCTAAGTCTTTGATGCTTGATGTTGCTTATGCTCATCCAAAAGTCTTAAAAAACTTTGAACCGTTTGTTAGGGTAACCGCTTTAGCAGACAGTTCAGTAAACCTAACGCTATATGTGTGGACGCAAAACGAAGATTGGGCAGAAGTTCAAAGCGATTTACTTGAAACCATCAAATACACCTTTGATGATAATAATGTGGATATTCCTTATCCACATCGAACCTTACAGATTGAGGGTTTGGATAAAATTACCACACAAATCAAATCTTGTTGATACATATCTTATTAGATTGAATTGATTAAAGATAAGGGTTGTCAATTCCTAAACTTTGCAAAATAGCAATTTCAAAACTTTCCATTTCATCTTGTTGGGTTTTTCCAAGTTCATGGTCAAAGCCCAATAAGTGTAAAATGCCATGTATTACCAAATGCGTTAAATGGTTATCAAACGTTTTGTCTTGTTCTATAGCCTGTTTTACCACTACATCGTGGCAAATCACCAACTCTCCTAAAAAAACATCGCCCATTTGAACAAGCAGTTCTTTGGGCAGCTGGCTTGGGTAGGATAAGATGTTGGTAGCATAGTCCTTACCGCGAGATTCTTTGTTGAGTTCCAAACCTTCATCAGTATTGCAAACATAAATACTGATGGATTTGGATAGTTTTTGCCAATCAGTAAAGGTAAAAACATCATCAAAAACGTAGTATGGCAAAACCAAATCATTGATTAGTTTTTGTTCAATAAACTGCAACACTTTATCAAATAGGGCGGTTAAATTTTCTTGCGTGTATTGATTTTGCGGTAAGTCATCTGCAACATCTAAATCAAGGCTAATGTTATGAAAATCACTCACGATGATGTTCCTTGTTTTCTTGAATTTTTGATGAATTTTGCAGAGACTGAATCGCAGCTAGTGCATTGATTTGTTTGGTGATTTCTTCTTCTTGACGGGCTTTTCGTCGCGCCTCTTTGCGCTTTTCTTCTTCGGCGGTTTCTATGATTTCATATTCATCATACGCTTCAACAATTTTTTGTACCAAACGATGACGCACCACATCTTTAGCGGTAAAATGAGTGATGTGAATGTCGTCAATATCTGCTAAAATTTTTAAAGCGTGAGAAAGCCCCGATTTTTGTCCCCGCGGCAAATCCACTTGAGAAGTGTCGCCTGTAATCACCGCTCGAGACCCAAAACCAAGCCGCGTTAAGAACATTTTCATTTGTTCAGGCGTGGTATTTTGCGATTCATCTAAAATCACAAATGAGTTATTTAGTGTTCGTCCTCGCATATATGCCAAGGGAGCAATCTCAATAATCTGCCGTTCAATAAGTTTGCCAACTTTTTCAAAACCAAGCATTTCATATAAGGCATCGTATAAAGGACGCAAATAAGGGTCAATTTTTTGTGTTAAATCTCCCGGCAGAAACCCCAATTTTTCGCCGGCTTCTACGGCAGGACGTACTAACAAAATGCGCTCAATTTCACCGCGTTCAAGCATATCCACCGCACAGGCTACCGCTAAATAGGTTTTACCTGTACCAGCAGGTCCTACCCCAAAACACACATCAGATGTTAAGATTTTTTTAACATACAAGGCTTGATTGTTGCCTCGTGGACTGATTTTGCCTTTGCGAGTGCGTAAGCTTATGGGCGTATCTTGCATCTTTGGCGTGTTATCATCATTGTCAGATAGGCTAGATTGCACAATTAAATGCACATCTTCACCACTAATATCATCTGTTTTACGCGCAAGTTCTGCCAATTTGGTTAAGATAAATTCGCCACGCTCCACCCTAGTTAAATCTCCTGTTAAAATAAGCTGATTTTGGCGAGAGATGATTTGAATGTCTAAACGCTGCTGTATGTATTTTAAATGTTTGTTGTATTCTCCAGATAAAACACGAAATTCTTGGGGAAGTAACTCTAAATTAAGGGTGCGACTAATGGTCAAAATGAATCCTTTTTTTATATGATGATTTGGTGGATAAATAAGGTAAAATTGATATTTTTTCAATAAACATCCTAAAATTTAATTAATTTAAGTGCTTAAAAAGCAAAAAAACCTTTCAAATTAATGAAAGGTTTTTTAAATATGGCTCCCCAACCTGGGCTCGAACCAGGGACACACGGATTAACAGTCCGATGCTCTACCGACTGAGCTATTGGGGAATAACTCAAAAGTTAATGCTGGCTATTATACTAAAAATTTTAATCTTGTCAAATATTTTTTTCAAATTTATA
The DNA here is from genome assembly GCF_055193055.1 of Moraxella sp. I5G. NCBI lineage: Bacteria > Pseudomonadati > Pseudomonadota > Gammaproteobacteria > Moraxellales > Moraxellaceae > Moraxella > Moraxella sp. I5G. The sequence goes on from NZ_JBUXLH010000006.1 coordinate 108,596, forward strand.
GTAAAAATACCAAAGTGCCGCTACAAAGGGATACCATGAACCGTGAAGTTCAAGGCGGGAAATACCAATATTTATCATGGCTTTCTGAAACACCTAGGGTGCAGACCTGCGCAACAAAATATTGCAAATATCTCCCTTAAATTAAGATTATCGGTCAAGGATTACGCTTTGCTGGCAAACACTTCAGTGGTTTTATTATATCACGTTTGCAATTTGTCGCAACTAAATTGTATGTACAATTTTTACCTATAAAGAACCCCACACGTAAAATTTTACATATATCAATTGCATCATATGCCATAAGTTTAAACTGTGCTAAAATAATAATGTTTAAAGATTTTTTTAAGGATATGGTTATGACTGACAAAAAAATTCCCCATGTATTGATGATTTTGGACGGCGTTGGATACAGAGAAGATAAAAAAGATAATGCGGTTGCTTGTGCTAACACTCCTAATCTGGATAATCTTTTAGCAAATTGCCCAAATGGACTGATTTCAGGTTCTGGCATGGATGTGGGTTTGCCCGATGGTCAATTTGGCAATTCAGAAGTTGGGCATATGAATCTTGGGGCAGGGCGAATTTTATTTCAAGATTCAACTCGAATTATGAATGACATTCACTCAGGTGAATTTTTTGCTAATCAGACACTTTGTCAGGCAGTTAAAGATACAGTTGCAAATGAAGGCGCGGTGCATATTTTAGGTCTTTTATCTGATGGCGGTGTGCATGCCCACATTGAACATATTAAAGCAGTAACCAAACTGGCGGCACAACAAGGGGCAGGGCAGGTGTATGTCCATGCTTTTTTGGATGGTCGAGATACACCGCCAAAATCTGCAGATGGTTATTTGCAAGATTTGGATGATTATTTGCAACAAATCAGTCAAACTTACAATGTAGAGGCTAAAATTGCAAGTGTCATTGGTCGTTTTTTTGCGATGGATAGAGATAAGCGTTGGGATAGGGTGCAAAAAGCCTACAAACTTTTGACTGAAGGAACCGCTCAAAGACAAGCAGCAAATGCCAAAGAAGCAATTGAACTGGCGTATCAGGCTGATGAAACTGATGAGTTTGTGCAAGCAACCATCATTGATGAAAACGGCATTATTTGTGATAATGATGGCGTAATTTTTATGAATTTTCGCGCCGATAGAGCTAGAGAACTTTCGCAAGCCTTTGTAAATGATGATTTTTTAGGATTTGAGCGTCATATGTATCCTCAGTTGTCAGCTTTTGTTATGCTGACCAAATTTTCAGATGAATTGGCAGATAATTCTAAAACTAGCATCGCTTATCACCCTACAAGTCTTGCCAATACTTTGGGCGAATATCTGCAAAATCATCAAAAAACCCAATTACGTATTGCAGAAACTGAAAAATACGCGCACGTTACCTTCTTTTTTAGTGGCGGACGTGAAGAATTATACGATGGTGAAGAGCGAATTTTAGTTAAAAGTCCTGATGTGGCAACATATGATTTAAAGCCTGAAATGAGTGCTTTTGAAGTAACTGAAAAACTAAAAGCAGCAATTTTATCAGGAAAATTTGATGTATTAATTGTGAATTACGCCAATGGTGATATGGTTGGACATTCAGGGGTGTTTGATGCTGCGGTTAAGGCGATGGAAGCGATTGATACTTGTATTGGCGAGATTGTTACAGCAGTACGTCAAATGAAAGGTCATTTATTAATCACCGCTGACCATGGAAACTGCGAACAGATGCAGGATTATCAAAGCGGTCAATTGCACACCCAGCACACCACCTATCCTGTACCTTTTATTTATGTTGGTGATAAAATGGTAAATGTTCGCGCTGGTGGTAAGTTATGTGACATTGCCCCAACTATTTTGGATTTAATGGGTATGGAAAAACCTAGCGAAATGACGGGCAAAAGTTTGCTTGTGGAATAACTTTGTCAGATAACTACTTAAATAATATGACAATAAACAACATGAAAATAAAAAAATCACTGATGGTGTCGGCGCTGACTTTATTTTGTACAGTAGCCATCGCCGACCCAATTTTGCAAAATCAACCCGAAGTTCGTTATGAAGCCCGTCTTGATGCTTTGCAAAGTAAACCCAACGCTTTGCATGGTATTGAGGGATTGCATCAGGGACGCGTGCCATTAAATGCCATTTCACCAAACACATTAAAAACTTTTGTGTCAGTGGTTGATTTGGTTAGGCGTGAATACGTTGGTGATGTTAATGATGAAGAGCTATTTAAAAATGCCATGAGTGGCATGCTAACTAAGCTTGACCGCAATGCGGAATTTTTGGATGCCAAAGCCTATGAAAATTTACAATCATTTACTGCCGGTAACGTTGCAGGAATTGGTGTCAAAGTACTTTGGCAGGGTGTGGATGATCATTGGGTGATTACTGAGGTTGCCAAAAATTCTCCAGCCTATAAAGCAAATATCACTGTTGGTGATTATCTGCATCAAATTGGTGAAACCAAGCTTGCCAGTACTCATAATGGTAACGACGTAATGCAGCTGTTAAATGGCATTGCAGGCACACAAATTGACGTGGTGGTGTCACATGAGGGGCGTTCAAAAAGAACTGTGAGTCTGCAGCGTACCCAAAACATGAAAACCAACATTGAAACTTTGATGTATGATGGTGTGGCAGTCATAAAATTACCTGTATTTCAAGATAATACCCGAGAGCAGATTTTGACTGCATTGTCGCGTGTGAATGTGCCAATTCGAGGTATTATCTTGGATGTGCGCAATAATCCAGGCGGTGTTTTGGAGTCCGCAGGTAAAGTGGTATCACTGTTTACCAAAAACCAAACCATTGCTAAAGTCTCAGGGCGAAATGGCGTAGAGCGCATTTTAACAACAGAAGGTTCGCCATTGTTAAAAGACATTCCGCTTATCGTGTTACAAAATCGCTATTCGGCATCAGCATCGGAGGTTTTAGCAAGCAGCCTTCAGGTAGGCAAACGAGCTTTGATTGTTGGTGAAACCAGTTACGGAAAAGGCTCTGTTCAGTCAGTGATTCCAATTGGCGACAATCAAGCGGTTAAATTGACCACAGCACATTATTTGACCGCTCAAGATGGCAAAATTGATGGTGTTGGTGTGGTGCCTGACGTGGCGTTTAACAATAAGTCTGGCGAAGGCGCAATTTATTTTGGAGAAGCCGTTCAAGATGATTGGTTGAGACAAACTTTGTTACTGGCAAACGCTCGCAAGCTTGCAACAGGTATTAGTTTTGACCCTGTAGGCGGCTTTTAAGGATTCTAATAAAGCCCTAAACAGGGCTTTTATTATTCTTCTTCATCATCGTGGTCATCTGTACCTAAGCCAAGTTTGTCCATACGATAACGTAGCTGACGGAAAGTCATGCCAAGTAATTTAGCAGCTTGGGTCTTGTTGCCATGAGAACGGATGAGCGCGGTGCTAATCAGCTGTTTTTCTTGTTCAGACAGATAAGCTTCTAAGCCTTCTTGGGGTAGATTTTCGCTTTTTTGATGGTCTGCATTTTGATGATTGTCTGCTTTTTTAATGGTGCCATAATTGGCAGCACCACTAATCTGCAAACCTTGAATTGTGGAGGTGCGATTTTCTTTGATGATTGGTTGAGGGGTGTAAATCGGACGCTTATCGTAATAAGGCGAATGGGTGTTGTCCATTTCAAAATCATCAAAACTGAGCGTTTCCACATCATCATCGCCACTTAGCATTAAATGATGGGCATCAATAGTTTGGCTGTCACTTAAGGTAACGGCGCGCTCTAAAATATTGCGCAATTCTCGCACATTACCTTTATAGTTGTGATGGCTTAATGCGGTGATTGCCCCATCTGTCAGTGATAAACCGCCAAGTTGCCAATCTTTGGCAATGATGCCCAAAAAGTGTTTAGCAAGCATGGGAATGTCAGCACGGCGTTCATTAAGAGCGGGTAGTTTAACCTCAATGACGTTAATGCGATAAAACAAATCTTGACGAAATGCGCCTTTTTGCACCAGTGCCGCCAAATCTTTGTGGGTGGCACAAACAATTCGAATGTCTACAGGCACTTCTTTGGTGTCACCAATGGCACGCACGGTTTTTTCTTGAATGGCGCGTAATAATTTAACTTGCATAGCAAGCGGTAAGTCAGCAACTTCATCTAAAAATAGCGTGCCACCATCAGCTTGTTGGAATAACCCAATTTTATCAGCTGTTGCACCTGTAAAACTGCCCTTTTTGTGTCCAAAGAATTCCGATTCCATCAGCTCACTAGGAATTGCTCCACAGTTTACGGGCACAAAACTGCCATCACGGCGTGGACTTAGGTCATGAATCAGACGAGAAACCACTTCTTTACCTGTACCTGAACCGCCCCATAAGAAAACAGGCGCTTGTGAGCGAGCAAGTTTTTTGATGGTATTACGTAGCTGCTGCATAGGCAGGCTATCACCAATTAGTCTTTGGTCTAATAAGGTATCATCGGTTGTTTTTTGAGCAATAGGTTGATTTTGAGTATCAAAAGATTGAGGGATATCTGTATTGGCACGGATATCAGCGCCTGCTTTTAGGGCAGATTCCACCAATGCACGTAATCGCGGCAATTCTAAAGGCTTATTAACAAAGTCAAACGCGCCAAGTTTTAAAGCTTCAATCGCAATCATCTCATTGCCATGAGCGGTGATGACGGCAACCGGCATGTCGGTTTGACTGGTGATTTGTTTGACTAAATCCATGCCAGAGCCATCTGGTAATGCCAAGTCTGTCAAACAAAAATCGTAAGTTTTACTTGCCAAAAAATCTCTGGCACTTTTGACATCATAAGCAACATCACTGGCAATCCCCATTTTATTTAGGGTTAATTTCATTAAATGACAAAGGTCAGTTTCATCATCAATAATTAAAGCGGTGGCTTTACTTTGCATGGCAAGATAACCTCAATTTTGTCTGTACGATTTACCATTATAAAACATTTTTTACTAAAGTTTAAGCCTATTCAGAAAATAGTATGGATTAGGAAAACTTATAGTAATATTTGTTAGATTCTGTAAATATTAAAAAGCATCTTAATAAATTTATTGGCAACTAATGCGTTAAACGTCTTTGGGTTGAAGCAATTAGACGAAAACAGCTTTTATCATCTTTTAGGTAACGAATCTTGGCATTGTTGGCTTCACTAAATGATTGAGAAAGGTATAAACCCAAGCCCGTACCTTTTTTACTGGTGGTAAAAAATGGGTGAAAAAGTTGCGGTATATCTTGGTCAGGTACGCCCATACCATTATCTATTACATCAATAAATGCCCGTTCACCATGCCTGGTTACTTTAATTTCTACATCAGCTTGACCTGTTAGGGGCACTGTGTGGCGTAGTGCGTTATTCACCAAATTAATCATAACTTGTTCCAGGTGATTAGGGTCAAAATAAATAACCGTAGTACGTTCATTGCCTGCAATATTAACCAAAATATTTTTATCATAAAAATGATGCGCTAAAAATTCAGTAAGCCAACGATATACATTAACTGCTTCTTGGTCAGGAATTTCTTGACGCGAAAGGCTTAAAACATCCTCAATAATGTTATTAACACGGCGAGTTTGCTGAAAAATCATCCGATAAAGTTCGCTATTGGGGTCTTGAGTATTAACATCCTCAATCAATAACTGACTGGCTTGACTAATTGCTGCTAAAGGGTTTCTAATTTCGTGAGCAATACTGGCGGATAATTGCCCTAAGCTGGCAAGTTTTAAACGTTGAGCGTGAGTTTGTTCACGGCTAATATCTTCAATGATAATTAATTGACCATAACTTGCCAAAGGTCTGTTATTAAGACGCAGTTTATCTGATGGGTTGTTATTATCAGGTTTTAATTCATAAATCCAAGAAACCGATAAATCCGGACTAATTGTACGATACCAGTGGATGAGTGTGGGGTGTTCTTTAACAATCAGGCGCGCTAAATCAACCATTTTAGCAGGGGTGTTGCAAAGCTCTACATTGGTTGGTAAACGTAAAAGGCGTTGAGCGGCCTCATTAATCATGATAATATCGCGATGCTCATCAATTACCAAAACACCATTGACCATATTTTTAACAACGATGTCATTGATAATATTGAGTTTTTCAAGTTCTTGAGCGTGCCGGATTGCTGATTCTTCTGCCATCATCAATCGCTGCGATGCCGACCAGCTTAAAAATGCTACCGCTACCAAACAAATGGATAGTAGTAATGTATCGCCAAAGGTAAGGTGAATATTTTTTTCGGCGATGGCAAAAAATACTTGTTGATAAATTACCGCTACCACGCTGGCAACAACCACACTAGCTGCTTGTGATAATGACAATAAAATAAAACTGGATGCCACCACAATCATATATAGTAGAACAATTTGCAAGTTGCTGATACTACCATGAATGGCATAAGCGGTTAAAAAGATGATATCTACAAAAAATCCTAAAAACAGCTGCCAGCGCATACCTGTGGGTATAAAATAAAACAGGGTGAGCAAAAATAGGCTCAAAATTAAATAGATGCTAATAATTATGGATTCAACCAATGTTGGCAAACCACCAGCTAGCATGCTACCTTTGATAACTGAATAACTAGACAGCATCAAAAAACCACTGATAACAAAGCGGTAGACGCTATAAATTAGCCCCACTTGGCGTACGCGCGCATCAGAAGCAAGCGTTTCACTGGTTACATTTGCAGAACGAAACCACAATGTTTTAAGCAAAGAAGGAGACTGAAGCATATTGTTGATAGAATGATGAGAAGTTAACATAATCAATAATTGTCATCTTTGCCTAAAGCAAAAATCAGTAAATAACATTAAATTTAAATCCGCCTAAAAAACCATGCAGGGTATGTGCCAAAATGTATGTTTTTTCATCAAAAATAAACTATCATTTTTTTGGGCACACCAGCCAACACACATATCATATCGTTGTTGCTAATTTAGATATATGCATGGTATGTAAAAATCTTTAATTGCTCTGTATCAAGCCATGACGCAGCGCCAAATGGGTTAATTTAACATCACTGTCTATTCCTAATTTTTCCAATTTTTCAAAAATCCGATATCGATAAGTATTAACTGTTTTTGGACTGACGAACAACTGTTCAGCAATCTCTTGAGTGTTTTGACAATTAACAATCATTAGCAGCACTTGTTTTTCGCGTTCAGAAAGTGTGGCAAATGGGTCATCACTGTCTTGTAAATAATTTTGAGCAAAATGCTCAGCGATTTCATGGCTAAAATAACGACCACCTGCGTGAATTTTTCTGATGGCGCGCACCATTTCATCAATATTTGTGCCTTTGGTAATGTAGCCATCAACTCCCGCCTTTAGTAACATGGCAGGGTAAGGGCTGCTGCTTAAGCTGGATAACGCTAAAACCTTAATATTGTCATGAGACTGCTTGATGCGACGAGTGGCTTCTATGCCATCCATATTGGGCATATTAACATCCAGTAAGACAACATTAGGATTATGCTGTTTAACGCCTAAAATGGCACTTTCACCACAAGAAGCTTCACCTACTACTTCAATATCTGTCATATCTGCCAGCATTCTAATGATGCCTGTTCTGACCAAATCATGGTCATCAGCGATAAAAACTTTAATGGTCATGATATTTCCTTTTTATCTTTATCCAAACCAAAATTGGCATAAAAGTATTGGAAAAAAATAAAAGCACATTAATGCATTTTTCAAATACCAATCTTAAAAGTTGAGTAGTTTGGTATTTTGGTTAATTGTATATAATTTTAATCAAAGTAGTGTTACTTTTTATTAAAAAAATGTATCTAAGGTTTTAGTTGGCTTTAATCTTGCAGCTTATAAAATTAGCAAAAACAAACAAATTTGTTTAATCATGACAAAAGATTGTCTAAAATTTGGCAATTATTTCATCGTTTGTTCTTGAATAAAGCTATTTTGTTTTTAAAGTCTTTTAAAAAAAGATGCAATATTTATTTTATTTTTTCTTTTAAATCAAAAAGTTAAATAATTTTTTGATAATACAAAAATCCTTACAAATTAACCACTTTGTTTTGTTTTTTAAACATAAAAAACAAAGGTGACTATGTTAAAATGATAGTGTTGGTCATTTGTTATTATGAATGATTTTTAATCATTTCAAAATATCATGATTTTAATGAATCATTTCACAAATACAGAAGGTAAGTTATTATGAACACCCCAATCAAACAACTAAACACTTATATCAGTATTGTTTTGGCATCTGTTTTTGCCGGTCAATCTGCTCATGCTTTATTGATTGATGACAGCCAACAAAAAACCATTTATATTGGTCATGGCGGTGCTCAAAACATGAAGCCTGTTACCGTAACCCAAACCCGTCAAGTTGTGCCTGTGGTAAAAACCAAAACAGTGCAAACAGCTACCAAAACAGCCCCTGAATACACTGCTCAGACAGGATTTACCACCTATGGGCAAAGCTCATCTCAGCAGTCAGGTGCTTTAACATACAGCACTACAACCTATACCCAACCTGTTAGTACTTACAATTCAAGCACTTACAGTTCAAACACATACAATTCAAATACTTACAACAGCTCAAATTCATACAATTCTAGCGCTTATAACAACACTTATAGTGGCTACAATAATACCTATAACAACTATGATGGCCTTGCTGTTAGTACCAATTCAGCAGCGGTTGCTGTGGTGGATTTACAAACAGGTCAGCCTATTTATGAAAAAAACACCAACACCAAGCGTTCAATTGCTTCTATCACCAAGGTCATGACTGCGATGGTTTTGATAGATGCTGGACTTGATATGCGTGAAGAAATCACACTAACTTCATCTGATTTAGTGGGCGCCAAAAAAGCCAGTACAAATCTAAAAGCAGGCGACCGCATGAGTCGTTCTGAATTTATGCTGCTGATGCTCATGAAATCAGAAAACCCAGCCGCCAAAGCTTTAGCTCGTACTTATCCAGGTGGATATGATGCTTTTATTTCAGCGATGAACCAAAAGGCACGTTCACTTGGCATGACCCAAACCAGTTATAGCGATTCATCAGGCTTAAATCCGCGCAACGTATCATCAGCGAGCGACCTAGTTAAAATGATGCGTGCAATTAATGGCGACAGCCGTTACAATCAGTTACGTAGTTTCTCAACTGCGAGCAGTTATGATTTTCATATTCAAAACTACACTTTGGGCTCTCGCGTCTACAAAGCCAATAATACCAGTCGTTTGGTGCGTTCTGGAGCGTATCCAATTGGTGCATCAAAAACAGGCTATATCCGTGAAGCCGGTTACTGTGTAGTTATGGAAACTCACGTAAATAATCGTCCTGCTGTCGTGGTATTGCTTGGCGCTAGCGCATCAAATAACCGCTGGAATGATGCCGAAAATATCCTAACTCAGCTTGCCTATCGCAACTAAATTATTAGTTATCAAAATAATGGTTTTAGTGCGCCAGACAGATAAAAAAGACTTGTTTTACCAAGTCTTTTTTATTGATGTGGATTTTATCACATCAAAGTTGTCTTAGTTCATTGATTATTGTTGCTTTTTGTTTTGAGTGAATTTGTTCAAAAATTGACTAAAAAACTACTGGCAAAAGCCGTAACCATTGGTTGTTGCTTTTAGATGATTATGTAAAGACCAATATATACGCGTATTTTTTTCTATCAAATTCTTACTTCTATGTATATTTTGTGTAAAATTTTGATTAAAAAATCATCATTATTTTAAAATTGTTTACATTAACATTTTGTTTTTAAGGATAAATTATGAATTCTTCTTCTCCAAAATTATATTTACTGACCAATGATGACCCTATTGATACGCTCTTAGATAAATTGGAAAGAGCATTTGATACCGGAGTCATTTCATTGTTGCAAGTTCGCCGTAAAAATACATTACAGCAGTTTGATTTGGTTACACTGTATCAAGAGGCTGAACTACTCGTAGATTTGGCATCACGTTATAACATTGATGTGGTGATGAATGATAATCTAGAATTGGCATCTCATTTTGGTACTGGGCTTCATTTGGGGCAACGAGATGGCAGTGTGCGAGTAGCAAGAGAAATTTTGGGTGAGCAAGTGGTGATTGGGCGTACTTGCCACAGCGATATGGCGCTGTTTCGAGAAGCTAAAAAGGATGGGGCAACTTATGGGGCAATGGGAACGGTATTTTCATCAATCACCAAACCTAAAGCCAAAACGGTTTCTGCTGAAACTTTACAAAAAGCAGCTAAAATCGATTTTCCTTTGTGTGTGATAGGTGGTGTTACTTTGGATAATTCTGAAGAACTGCATCATAAAATGAACGGTGAACGACTTGATTATATCGCAGTTACCGCTGATATTATGAATCAGCCAAGCGATACCATTGCCAAAAAATGTTTGGGTTGGAAACGGGTTTTGGATAATTGGCATTTTGATTACAATCGCTGATTGCTGCAATAATAAAAAATAAAAGAACGAAACTTCCTGTTACAAGTTATGTTATAATCGGTTTTGATTTTTGATAAAAATGGGAAAATTGTATGACCATCAGCACATTGCAAGAATTGGATTTGGCTCAAAAGACCGTATTGATTCGTGAAGATTTAAATGTACCCATTAAAGATGGTAAAATCATCAGTGATATTCGCTTAAAAACTGCCATTCCAACAATTAAAACAGCACTAGAAAAAGGTGCAGGCGTGATTGTATGTTCACACTTGGGTCGACCAGTTGAAGGTGAGGCAGAAACCAAATATTCATTAGCGCCGATTGCCGTTTATTTACAAGAGCATTTGGGCGTGCCTGTGGTATTTAATACAGATTATTTAGAAAATGGCGTTACTGTCAAGGCAGGCGAGGTGGTTTTATTAGAAAACGTGCGTTTTAATCATGGCGAAAAGAAAAATTCTCCTGAACTTGCTCAAAAATACGCTGATTTATGCGACGTGTTTGTAATGGATGCTTTTGGTACAGCGCATCGTGCCCAAGCATCAACCGAAGGGGTGATTCGTGCGTGCATCAAGGACGCAAAACCTGTATGTTCTGGCAATTTATTAACCGCTGAACTCACCGCCTTAAAAACCGCTTTAGATAATCCCAAAAAACCCGTTTTAGCCATTGTTGGCGGCTCAAAAGTATCTACAAAATTGGACGTATTAAATAGCTTAGCCGATTTATGTGATAGTATTTTGGTGGGCGGTGGTATCGCCAATACCTTTTTAGTAGCGCAAGGACATGATGTTGGTGCGTCATTGTATGAGCCAGAATTGGTGGAAACTGCCAAAGCGATTATGATCAAAACCCAAATTCTACTGCCGACGTCGGTTGTTGTTGCTGATAAATCGCAAATTGATTTTGAGGATTTTTTAAATTCCTTAGCAAATGCTGATGCTACCGTCAAAAACGTGAGCGATATTGGCGAAAATGAAATGATTTTAGACATTGCTAAAGACAGTGCCGATGTTTTGGCAGAACACATTAAAAATGCCCAAACCATTTTATTTAATGGTCCTGTTGGCGTTTTTGAGGTGGATAAATTTGGTGAAGGTACTAAAGTGATTTGTCAGGCGGTTGCTGATTCAAAAGGATTTAGTATTGCTGGCGGTGGCGATACCTTGGCAGCGATTGATAAATATCAAGTTGCCAGTCGTGTCAATTATCTATCCACAGGCGGCGGTGCGTTTTTGGAATTTGTGGAAGGCAAGAAATTACCCGCAATTGTTGCTTTGGAATCGGCGTAAATTTATACACTGATATTTATTACTCATAATAGTCAAATCTTGTAAATTGATGCTGATTTGATTAAACTAATACACCAATAAACTGATTCACTCTTATGGAGTATGTATGAAACTAACCTATTTGACCTGCTTGCTTGCTGGTGTTTTGGCATTGACTGCATGTAGTAAGCCTGCTGAAAAAACCGATACCTCCAGCGATAAAGCCACGACAGAGCAAGTTGCTAAAGAAGCTGAAGCTGCTGCCAATAATACCAATGCGGGTAAAACAGATGCTGATGCAAATGCCAACGATAAAAAAGCAGATGAGCAACCCATGGCAACTGATGACAAAACAGCAGACCAAAAAGCAGATGACAAAAAAGTCAGCGAAAAGCCAGCAGATAAAAAAGCAGACGACAAGGCGGATAAAAAAACCGATGATATGCCTGCCGAAGATAAAGTTGCTGAAGATCAAAAATACTAATCCCTACGTTATCATCACAGCCCCGAAATTTTCGGGGTTTTATTTTTTTATGCCAAACTAACAGCCGTTTACTAAAAAATAATGACATTTTGGCGAATTTTACAAAACATAACAAAGCGTTATTCATCTTAACAGTGCCGCGCCAACTTATCTGTCAAAAAATGTAGCCCTTGACAAAAATTGTCAAAAATGTAAGAGATTGTATCTTTGACAAAAATTAATAATTGTTAAAAATTGCACAAACTTTTCTATATTATTTCTAAATTCTTAAAATCACGTTAAAAACGAGAAAAGTTTTCTTAAAAATTGCTTAAAATCCATTCATAGTTACAATTCATTAACAATTTAAGTGATGTTTTGCGAATTTCTAGTCATAACATCCAAAAAGTTGGCATATCATCTGCAACAATAAAAGCGTCAGTGATGATAAGTCAAATAAAAAACATCATCACATCATTATCAACAAAACGGGCAATGCCCATAACTGGAGTTCATTATGAAAGCTCAAAAAGGTTTTACTCTTATCGAATTAATGATTGTAATCGCGATTATCGGTATCCTAGCTGCGATTGCTATTCCACAATACCAAAACTACATCGCTCGTTCACAAGTAACTCGTGTAATGGGTGAGACAACAACTGTTAAAACCGCAATCGAAGATTGTTTGCTAGCTGGCAAAGCTGATACCGAGTGCTTTATTGGTTGGACTGCTTCCAACTTAATTGGTGCTAGTGGTGGTGCTACTGCAGGTACGGGCTCCACTAATACCTCTACTGCCAAAGCTCCTGGTCAAGGCGGTTTAAAAATTGTTTATGGTCAAACTGCTAAGATTGAAGCAACCTTTGGTCAAAATGCTGCTGCTATTTTATCAGGTAAAAAATTGTCTTGGGATCGTACAACCGATGGTGTTTGGACTTGTACTACTACTGTAGATGCTAAATTTAAACCTACTGGTTGTAAATAATCCACTATAAGTGGTGAGTAAAAGACGGGGCGTTACTGCTCCGTCTTTTTTTGCTATGTTTGGTTTGCTGCTATGAATATTAAAATTAATCAATTTGAATTGAAATTAATCGCTATCTTTGTTATGACGATTGATCACATCGCTTGGATCTTTGTAGCTACAGAGAGTTTTTTAGGTCAATTGATGCATTTTTTGGGTAGGCTTACTGCTCCAATTATGTGTTATTTTTTAGCTCAAGGCTATCGTTATTCTAAAGATAAAAAAAGTTATGCGTTGCGCTTATCTGTTTTTGCGCTACTTGCACAAGTACCTTATTCATTAATGATTCATGGTTATAATCAGGTATTTGCTGATTTTAGCTTATTAATTTTTCAGGGAAATATCTTATTTAATCTACTCATAGCATTGTTTTCCTTGATGTTGTTGCATACTTGTTTTAGTTGGCTTCTTAAAGTAGCAGTATTATCATTATTATTTTACCTGTCTACATTTTTAGATTGGGGTATTTATATTATTACTTTTAGTTTGGTTTTATATTACAGCCATAATGATAAAAAAACTCAGTTTTATATTTATACAATTACAGCAATGGGATTACTTCTATTGGCAGATAGGGGCTATAATCCTGCTATGCCATCATTGTCGTTGAATTGGTTTCCATTGGGTATTTTAATTGCACCATTTACATGGTATATATATGATGGTACGTTGGGCAGTCGTTGGGGTGGGCGTTATTTTTTTTACGCTTTTTATCCCGTGCATATATTGATATTGGTAAGTTTAGCAATTTTAATAGATAAAATATGATAAAGAATTTTCGACCAGTCAAGAGAGATTGGATTATTTTAACAATAACTGTTTTAATAATTATAGTTACAACATATGTGCATACCAACTCTCCTTTAACCTTTCGCCGTCTTGCTATTTATGCACAAACACCAGTATCACAAATTGATATACGTTGCTCAAATAATGCTCCAAAATTTCTTAGAGATTTAATGCATTATACAATTAGTAGTCAATATTCACTTAATAATCAAATTGTTTTTGTTAGTAAAACTGGAGAAGTATTTCATTGTGAAAGTGGTTGGGAAGATGGATTTTTGGGTTCCAAACCAGTTACTGTGGATTCTCATTTTGTTTATGCTAGTGTAAGTAAAGTTTTAACATCAGCCATGGTGCTGAGATTGGTAAATGAAGGTAAATTATCCCTTAGTGATAAATTGGTGGATGTTTTAAACATTCATGATTTAAAAGATAAGCGTATTGCAAAGATTGACATAGCAATGCTTTTAGAGCATCGCGCAGGATTTGATAGATTTAAAACTTTCACTCCAATGTTAACTGCAGGCAAAAAACCATGGTGTCCAACTAATTTAACGTATTTATCAGAAGTTACTTTAGATTTTGAACCTAATACCCAATTTCAATACTCTAATGTTGGTTACTGTTTACTTGGAGCGATTGTTGAGAAAGTTGAAGGTAAGCCTTTTATGGTCGCTGCTGAAGAAATGTATCAATTAAAAAAACGAAATATAAGATTTGTACAAAGTGATGTTATGGATGATGAAATTGCTTATGACTATCGTTTTGAGGATTTTTATGGTGAAGGCTGGCGAAAAGATTTTGATTTTGATGAATCTCTAATGGCTGTAGCAGGACTGTCTGGTTCGGCTAAGAACATGGCCTTATTGGTTAGAGAAATGAAACAAGAAAAACCTTTGAATATTCTATCCCGTTCAACCATGCCATGTGCCATTAATATTATTGATGGTTGTTATGGTTATGCCATGAAGCCTTATCAAGGTATAGGGGAGAATTATACCTTATATAATAAAGATGGTCACTTTCCAGGAGTAGAAACAGACATTTATATGGATGATTTAGGCAATATTTTAGCGGTGTATCGCGGGACAAGCTTAGGAGATTATGATAAATTACCTAAATTTCGTCAATATATTTACCAAGTTATGACTTCCGCTGTTGTTAATCAATAAAGGTGTTCCATGAAATATAAACTACAACTTTTTATATCCCATTTAATTATTTCAATATTATTGGTGTCTTTAATAGCGGGTTTTGTTTTTTTTGTATGGTACCCTTTTCCTTTAGCGAATGCAGTTGGGGTAAACTCTATTTTTATAATGATGCTAATTATAGATGTTGTTTTAGGTCCTTTATTGACGTTTCTGGTTGCTAAAAAAGGTAAAAAAACACTCAAAATGGACTTGATAACAATTGGTATAATTCAGATAATGGCGCTTTTTTATGGTGTATATAGTATCAGTATAACTCGACCCGTTTATATTGTTTATGATAATATCCGTTTTGATTTAGTTCAAGCAAATCAAATAGATGATTCAAGGTTGCATTATGGTCAACCTAAATATTTTGCTGTTAAATCTCCTAAAAGTGATGATGAAAATATGCAACGTATCCAAAAAGAAATGGAGACAGGCATATCACCATCACTTGATGTTCAGTTGTATGAAGATATTAAATTAAATAAAAAACAAATTTTTAATAGCAGAAGATCACTTAAAGAGTTGGAACAGTTTAATGAGCCAAAATTAACTCAAACATTATTATCAAAGCATCCGAAAGCCATGGGTTTTCTCCCTTTAAAAACAGTTGGTTTGGATATGACAGTATTAATTGATGAACAAGGTGAGGTATTAAAAATTGTGGATTTAAGACCCTGGTGATCAGATGTTCAATCTACCCTCGTTTGTTACTCTCTTAAAGTATTGGCATATTAATTGCAATTTTATATTAACAATTTGATTTATGAAATTTTTTATGAGACATATAGGCAAAATGTTATTATGAAAAATAATCAAGGTTTCACCTTAATTGAGTTAATGGTGGTTATTGCCATTATTGGTATTTTAGCAGCTATTGCTATTCCACAATATCAAAATTACATTGCTCGTTCACAAACAACGCGCGTTTATGCTGAATTATCTGATTTGCGAAATACAGTGGAGGATTGTTTAAATAACGGAAAATTGACTCTTGGGATGGGGAGGGATGATTGCGATCCACGTGCGGCAGCGTCTGATATTTTATCAGGTAACTCCCAAGTTGGTGCTTCAATACCAACTAATTATGGTGTTGCGCAGATCAGTAATCCCTTAACTCAAAATGTTAAAATTGTAGGAACAGTGTCAAATAATTCTTCTATGATTTTAAAAGGTCACAAAATCGGACTAACTCGTAGTTCGGAAGGTAACTGGCAATGTGTTAGTAATATTGATGCAAAGTACCTACCCAATAACTGTAGGCACGATGCAAATTTTAACTAATTCGTGTTAGTTAATAAATAATAGCTAATCAATGATGATGCCCACCCATACCATGAACGTGTCCATGTTCTAATTCTTCAGCGGTGGCATCACGCACATCCACAATTTCCACATCAAAGGTTAGTTCAACACCCGCTAGTGGATGATTGCCATCTACAATAACCACATCATCAGTAACGTCTTTTACCGTAACCAGCATCACATGACCATCTTCGGTTTGAGTTTGAAACTGCATGCCAGCTTTGATGGCATTTTTATCTACGCCTTGAAAGTTTGCCAAAGGCACTTCTTGAACCGCTTCTGCCATGTACTCGCCATAAGCATCCGCGGGCGCGATAACAGCAACAAACTTATCACCAACTTTTTTTCCAAGCATTTGAGCTTCTAGTCCAGGAATGATGTTATGATGACCATGTAGGTAAGCCAAAGGCTCTCCTTGCGATTTGTCCAAAACTTCACCATCTTTATTGGTTAAAGTGTAGTTAAATAAAACAACATGATTGTTTGCAATGGCTGTCATAAAATTTTCTCATTTAAAAATAAACTATCATTGTAGCAGAAAAACCGCATAGAAAAAACGTTGATTTGTTGGTTCTGTGCTAAAATGCTGTTTTGAAGTGTAAAACCATACATAAACTGACCATTTGTAGAATTAATCAGATTTGGTGAAACGACTTTAAATAACGAATTTAGCTATTTAATTTTAGCTATTAAGGAAATTTTGATGAAATGTATTACGTCGCAGTTATCCTATCAAGTTGATTTTACAAGGTATAATGAACATTTAGTGGATATAACTTTAAGTTTTTATCCAGTTTGCAATCAGCACAAGCTTTGGTTGCCAACTTGGATAGCGGGCAGTTATTTACTACGTGAATTTAGTAAAAATATCACTAAAGTGAGCTATACTCAAAATCATGTTTCCAAAACCGCCGAAAAAATAAGCAAAAATCAATGGGAGCTGACTGATTTAATTCAAAATACAATGGTAACCATTCATTATGAAGTGTACTGTCGTGATTTGTCGGTACGCACCGCCTTTGTGGATAATCAGCGTATCTTTGGCAATTTTACTTCACTTTTGCTCATGGTGGAGGGTTTAGAAAATAATTTAGCAGATATCAGCTTGTTTATTCCCGAAAATTTTTGTCAAAATCATCCAAATCTACAAATAGCAACTGGGCTTGGTTATCAAAAGCAAGATGTTTTAGAGGGTGTGATGATTAAATTTTTACCAATTTGCGCCTTTGAAAGCTACGATTACCCATTTGAAATTGGCACGCAAACTTTTTTTGAATTTTATACAACAAGTTCCAAAGGCGATATTTTGCACCGTTTTTTTGTTGCAGGTCGTCATGATGCTGATTTGTCTCGTCTTAAAAATGATGTCCGTAAAATTTGCCAAACCTATATCAATTGGTTGGGTGATACGCCATTTGTTGATTATACTTTTATGACCATGGTAACAAGAAGTGATTATGGTGGACTTGAGCATATCAATTCAACGGCACTGATTAGCAGTCGTGATGATTTGCCCAGTGTGTTTGAGCCTGACGAACCTAATGAAAATTATCAGCGTTTTTTAGGGTTATGTAGTCATGAATATTTTCATGCATGGTGGGTAAAAACTGTACGTCCTGATGTGATGATGGATAATGATTTACAAACTGAAGCCTATACACCACTGCTTTGGGTATTTGAAGGATTTACATCATATTTAGATGATTTGATGTTGCTGGCATCAGGCGTTATCAGCAAACAGGCGTATTTTGAACTTATTTTAAACCAGATTAATCGTTATCTTCAAACCGATGGCCGCCATCATCAAAGCGTTGCTGAATCGAGTTTTGACGCATGGATAAAATTGTATCGAGCTGATGAAAATACCGCCAATCAGGGAGTTAGTTATTATAATAAAGGCGCGCTTGTGGCTTTGTGTCTGGATTTGATATTGCTACAAAAAACAAATGGCAAACATCGCTTGTTTGATGTGGTTAAAACATTTTATCAAAAAGCAAAACAAATGCCCAATCAACGGTTTGCGATGACAAATGATAATTTGTCAGCTGTGGTAAGTGAATTTTTAGGGCATGAGACATGGCAAATGTTTTATTGTCAATATGTGATTGGGCTTGATGAATTACCAATAGAAACTTTATTGACAAAATTTGGTTTTTCTACCCAAACCAGACAAAAAAACACGCCTTGGGGTATCAAAGCAGATGATGGAATTAATGGGTTAAAAATCAAGAATTTATATCGAAATAGTGCGGCAAGCAGTGCTGGTTTATCAGTGGATGATGTGATTGTCGCAATCAATCAAATCAAGGCAAATTATCAAGAGCTAGCGAAAGTAAACATTAAACAAACTTACACCAATCAACCTGTCAAAGTTCATGCGTTTCGTCGTGATGAGTTACTTGAATTTACCCTTATGCCTGATAAAAACACTCATCACAAGCAGCTGACTTTTGAGCATTATCAAGAAAAAGGCTGGCTGATGTTTGATAAATGGATAGCTGATTAAAATATCTTTATAAGCCAAATTTTATCAAATCTTGATGACTTAAGATAATTTGACGGTATTCACCCACTCCCAAATTATCCAATGTCCAATCACCAATTTGATAACGAATCAGTCTAAGGCACGGCAAACCAACGTGGGCGGTCATGCGACGTACTTGGCGGTTTTTTCCTTCAAAAATAGTCATGCTAAGCCAAGCGGTTGGTATGTTTTTGCGTTCTCGAATGGGTGGGTTTCGTTGCCATAAATCAATGGGCAGTTCCTTTTCATGTAGTGTTTTAACAAAAGCAGGCAATGTTTTCCCATCTTTTAAGGTGACCCCTTTTGATAGTAATGTTAATTGTTGGTCATTTGGTGTATTCTCTACTTGTACCAAATAGGTTTTGCCAAATGCTTTTTGGTTGTTTGTTGGAGTGGTGATTAGGTGGTTTAAATCACCATTATCCGTTAAAATCAACAAACCTTCACTATCTTTATCCAGTCTGCCAGCAACGCGCAGGCGTTTATCACAAAAAAAATCCACTAATGTACGCATCTGCTGGTTATCTTTGCGAAATTGACTGTGCACACCATAAGGCTTATTAAATAAAATGAGCTGACTTTTCATAAAAAACCCAAACAAAGATAAAGTGGTGAATTTTATCATTGTTTGGGCAAATTTAGTTGCACTTTATTGTGTATTGTGCGTTTATTGTGTTTTTTGCTCTTCAGTAGTCGCTTCTTCAGCCTTAGACTCTGCAGCTTTGGTGTCTTTTACCGCTTTAGAGTTTTCAGCATTTCCCACACTTGTGATTGTACCGTCTTTTTCAATAAGAGTAAATTCGATACGGCGGTTTTGGAAACGACCTTGCTCGGTGGCGTTGGATGCAACTGGTTCATCAGAGCTTGCTCCAAAGATTTCTATACGCTCACTGGCAATGCCTTTAGATACTAAGTAGTCACGTACCGCGGCAGCGCGACGCTCTGATAGTTTTTGGTTAAAAGCGTGATTGCCTTGGCTGTCGGTGTGTCCTGTAATTTTTAAATGCGCATCTGGTAAAGATGCCAATTTTTCAGCCGCTAAATTCAAAACTTCTTTGTTGGCATCTGGAATTGCGTTGGAGGATGTAGCAAAGTTAATGATTTGCATATTTAGAGCTTGTACTACTTCTGAGGCTGATGCGTCTTGTGCATCTAGATTTTGCATCGCTTCTTTAGCGGTATCAATGCTGTTAGCAACTGCTTCGGTGGTGTTTAGCTTAGGTTCTGCTTCTACCACAAAATGACTGGGTAAAATACCTTTGGCATCATTTACCAATTTGCTTACTACTGCCTCATCGGTGCCATTAAAACGCACAGTTTTACCATCAATGCTAATGCTAGCATGAGGTACGCCTTTTAATAAGGCAGCCAGTTTTGGTAAATGGTCAAGTACGGGTAAATCTTCGGCAAAGCCTTTGGTTGCCTCAAAGTCGCATTTTTCAGCCGTATCAAAAACCCCTGCCAAAGCAGTGCGAATGGATGCAAACACACCTTCAGAACCCGCTTGGCTGCGGCAGCTATATAACGCATTACCTTTGTCATCCGTGGCAATACTTAAGGTTGCAGGTTTTAAGTTTGCGGCAGCAGCCACAGGTGCAGTACTTTCTACAGGTTTGGCAACTGGAGCGGCAACAGGCTGTTTAGTTGTTTGACAGCTGCGCAACATTAAAAACAAAAGTGCCCCTAAAATCACCAGTCCAATGATTGGCAATAAAGATTTTAAAAACCCTCCACCTTGTTTTGCAGTTTCATGCAAGGCTCCACCTACAGCATCTTTGGTTTCTTTAGCAGCATGACTGACATTTTGAGCAGCATTACTTGCCAAAGAAGCGGCAGCAGCACCAGCTGCTTTTGCGCTATCAGCCATCTTGGTTGCCGTTTTTTCTGCTGTTTTTTCTACTTTTTCAACGGTGTCTTTGGCAGTATCTACCACCTTTTCGCCAAAATCTTTGGCTTGTTTGGTGGTATCTTTAGCGGCTTGACTGGCAAGTGCACCAGCTGCGACCGCCGCTCCAGCAGTGCCGGCAATTACAGCGCCTGCTACTGATTTATCATCCTTGACATCTGATTTATCCTGGTCTTTGTTCGTGGTACTAGAGTTAGCCATAAAAGCTTCTTTTACATTTTCTTTTGTGGTATCAACTTTATCAAGGGTTTTTTCAGTTAAATTCTCAGCGGTGGTGACGACCGCATCCGCACCATCTTTGACACCTTCTTTAACGTTATCAGCCAGTTTGCCAGCTCCAGATAATGCTTTACCAGCTAAAGCACCCAATCCAGCTGCCGCCGCACCTGCCGCACCAAGAGCCGCCGCT
>NZ_JBUXLH010000007.1:0-124977 GCF_055193055.1 Moraxella sp. I5G
CGTAACAGGTGCTATCACCCTACAAGAAGGCACTGAAATGGTTATGCCAGGTGATAACGTTGAAATGAGTGTTGAGCTAATCCACCCAATCGCGATGGATAAAGGTCTTCGCTTCGCAATCCGTGAAGGCGGTCGTACCGTTGGCGCGGGCGTTGTTGCTAGCGTAAAAGACTAGTTCCTAATTAGTCCTAAAACCTCTATTGGTGAAAACCAGTAGGGGTTTTTGCCATTTATAGGATTTATGTGGTATTTTGGTATACGCTTGCTAGGCAGTAAAATAAAAAAATGCTATAGTGGTGTACTGTTTTTATTGGTATTAAATTTATTGATGTTGTAGCACATCGCACGACAAAAACACATGTTTGCACATTACCTTGATTTGGATGGAAGTTTTGGCTATTCAAGAAAATGTTAATGAAATACTAAGAAGAATATAACCCCTATCAAAGCACACGCTTTAATAGATGAACAGGGCAACGAGTATAACATCAGCCATTTATACCTTTTGAGCGTATTTGGCTTATGCGTTATTTGGTGTATGGTATCTAATGGTGTCTATTTGGTTCTAACTATTATGTTTACAGTATTAATATCCATACTGAAAAGGCATTTAAATCGCGGTATAGACTTTGAATTTTACAGCCGATTTTGCAACTTACCATGATAAATTATGCAATTTTATCCCAACAATTCGCCAATTAGATGATTTAAACCGTACAGGATGGTCATCGATATTGTTACTTTTTCCATGATTTATATTTGTTAAGGGTACTGATGGCATTAATGACTATGGTATGCCCGCCAAATTTGCCAGTATTGATAATATGGAATGGTGATTTTATTGATGGCACTGATTGCAACAATCATCACCACTTTAACCAGTGCTCAAAGAATGTATTTTTGATTTACAAATTGATTGAATAACACCATGATTGATAATGTCATCTACCACTACACACCAGAAGGCACAACACTAACATTGATACCCGCAGGCATTGTACCAAGATTTTGGGCATGGATTGTGGATTTACTGATTCGTGGAGTTTTATTGCTGGTTTGTTTGTTTGTAGCAATGTCGTTTGATAAGGCGGGAATAGGGCTGTTTTTTATTTTATATTTCTTGCTTGATTGGTTTTATGCAGTATTTTTTGAAGTTTATAAAAACGGTCAAACCATTGGCAAAAAACGATTTGGTATCCGAGTTTGTCAAGATAATGGTATGGCAATTGGTCTACAAGCATCAATGACTCGAAATATTTTACGAATAGCAGATTTTCCATTTTTGTTTGTATCAGCACTATTTTGTATGTTGTTTAGTCATCAAAGTAAACGTTTGGGTGATATGGTTGCTGGCACTATGGTGGTTTATCTTCCAGAACCAGAAAATCGAATGGATATTCCAAAAGCAAACCCTGTGATTTGTGATGTGCCATTATTGTTTGATGAGCAACAAGCAATTTTAGCGTATGCTGAACGTTTAAATGACATTCCTGAACAAAGACGAGCAGAACTTGTACAAATTTTATCGCCCATCACTAAAACCAATTCTGAACAACAAGGACAAAAAACACTGCTTGGCATTGCAAATGGTATTATTGGGCGGGGGTGAGCATGAGTGATGTACAAACTGTTAAACAAAGTACATTCATCAAGCGCTATGATGAAGTGTGGAAAAAATTTGATGAATTGTGTTTGGAAAACGGCGTAGAACTAGAGCAAATTCATGGTCATGATGACAAAACCACCAATTCAGAACAAAAAAAATCCAATTTAAAATCAGATAATTATCCGTTAGTTGCTTTGTACCGACAAATTTGTGAGCATTATGCATTAGCCAAACAACGTCATTACAGTCCAGCGCTGGTATTAGCACTGCATCAGCGGGTAATGATAGGGCATGAGCTGATTTATAAGCATAAAAAAAGCACTCAAGGCGGCTTGATCGAGTTTATTTTTTATACCTTTCCTGTACGGCTGCGTCAATATCAAAAACTATTTTGGATAGCGTTTGCGATTTTTTATTTGCCGTGCATTTTAATGGGAATTGCTTGTTATTTTAATGATGAATTGATTTATAGTGTGATGAGCGATTTTGAAGTTGCTAACATGCAATCGATGTATGACCCCGCCAATCGTCATGTTGGACGTGAAAGCAGCCGAGCTAGTGATACAGATTTAATGATGTTTGGACATTATATCAAAAATAATATTAGCATTGATTTTACGATGTATGGTTCTGGTATTTTTGCAGGTGTTGGGACGATTTTAGCGCTATTGTACAATGGTGTTGTCATTGGGGCGGTTGCTGGTCATTTGACGGGTTTGGGTTTTGGTGAAACATTTTGGCAATTTGTGGTAGGGCATGGTTCTTTTGAATTAACCGCTGCAGTGATTGCTGGCATGGCGGGACTTCGTTTAGGTTTGGGGGTGATTGCTCCTGCACCTTATACTAGAAAAGACGCATTGGTGGTTGCTGGAAAAGAAAGTATTGAACTGCTTTTGGGGGCAGGTTTGATGACGTTTATTGCAGCATTTATAGAAGCTTTTTGGTCATCATCTAGTATGATTAGTTATGAAGTCAAATATATGGTTGCTGCCATACTTTGGGGGCTGGTGATTGTTTATTTAACTTTAACAGGCAGAGCCAAACAGTAAGGTGATTGGGTGAATTTAGATAAATTAACTGTCAATATCAAGCCCTTATCTGCGTATCAAGCGATTGATTTGGGAATTGCCATAGCGCGAGCGTGGTACGTACCACTTTGGAAGATTTGGTGCAAACATGCAGTTTTTGTTTTAATATTAGCGTTAGCGTTGGCTTTTTTTATGGCAGACCAAGAAGAAACTTGGTGGGTAGCGGCTGTTTTATTTTGGTGGTTAAAGCCTATTTATGAAAAACCCATGCTGATTTATCTGAGTCGAAAACTGTTTGATGAACATTATAATAGAAGCCAAGTTGCCATGGATGCTAAAAAAATGCCATCAGTTTTTTATTTTTTAATTTGGCGTTTAGGATTTTTAAGAATTATTGCGATGTCAGTGCGCTTACTGGAAGGACAAACTGCTAAAAATGCGACAACACGCATCAACGTATTAACCCGCAAACAAAACAGTGCTATTAGTTTGTACGTTTTACTGTTTTTTGTTGGTGAAATGGTTACACTATTTGCTTGTCGGCAGTTGTTTCACGAATGGTTTTTGGATAATACATTATTTTCTGATTGGCTGTTTTCAGTGGATGCCGATGGACGCTGGTTGTCTGCTTTTTGGGTTTTGTGTTATGGTATGATTGGCAGTATTTTAGCACCATTTTATGTGGCAAGTGGTTTTTCGGTGTATTTATGCAAACGAAGTTTGCTTGAAGGTTGGGATATCGAATTGATGTTTTATAAATTGCGCCATCGGTATTTAGCCTTAAAAGATGGTTCCAATCGAGGCATGCACCAATGAAAACATTAAAATGCATCGCTGGATTTTTATTATATTTATGTGTTCATTTGGTTCATTTACAGGCATTTGCTCAGCCATCAGATGGTCATGACCAATCAATTACAACCCAAACAAATGCTCGCGAAAAAACCGCAGATGAATTAGACTCATTATTAACCAGTGATGTTTATAGTGATAAAAAGACTGTTCAAATTCCCAAAAAAGCCCCTGAAAAACCTTTGGATTTATCTTGGCTTGCAAAGCTGCTTAATAAATTGGCGAATTTTGGTAAAGCAATCAGTCAAACAGTGGGGATTTTGGGTAAAGTTGTAGCAATTTTACTATTAGCACTGTTGGCATGGATTTTATATCAAAAACGCCATGTATGGTTAAAGGTTTTTTCCCGTATTCATATCCAAACTCACTCATCTGCAAAAATGACAATCGTAACAGAACAACGTGATTATCAAGCATTATGGCAGTCTTTACCACCAAAACATGAATTTTTATCAACGCTGCAAAATCTACTTAAAAGCCAACAATGGCTTTTGGCGTTAGGGCTTTTATATCAAGGCACATTAAGAGAAATGGCGCAGGTTCATGAGTTACCAATTGATAATCATCAGACCGAAGAAGAATGTTTGTGGTTACTTTATCATGCTAAAAAACAAAATTCTCAAGAAAAACAATATTTTGAAGAATTAGTTACGTTATGGCGTGTGTCCGCTTACGGTAAAAAAGTCCCTGATTCTGTAGCGAAGGGCGATTATTCAGTAATTTTACGTTTGATGTCAGCTTGGTCATTGATTTATGGTCAAAGAGGTCGTTAATGGCAATTTCTCATCGTATCAAATCAGACCAAAGTCGGGTATCTGGGCGCAAAATTATTTGGCTGGCAATGGTAGCTGTATTGCTGTTTTTAGCTTATGTTTTATTCCAAAAATATCATATTGACCAACAAAATTTTGATACTGTTACTGTGTATACTCCAAAAACGGTTGTTAAAAAAAACCGTTATTTTGCTGCCAAAGAAATGCTGGGTGAGCGCGCTTATATTTTGCGTGGCAATCAAGACAGTCAAAAAGTGGAAGAACTGCTTGATGAAGATGCAGAGTTTGCTCAAAATCACGCATTAATGATTTATGATTTTAGCAGCCAAAAGAGCAGCGACCATGAAAAAATTTTAGCATGGGTATCTCGAGGCGGTCATTTAATTACCGCCAGTCAAGTAACTTTATATGATGATTTGGATAGTTATCAAGAAAGACAAAATCCATTATTGTTAACGCTGGGCATTACTTATAAATTTTTGGATTATAATTATTCAGCTACGCAATTGGATAAAAATACCTCAATAAGCAAACAAATAACTCCTTTGCGTTTGGCAGATGGGCAAACATTATTGGTTGAGGCTGATTGGGGGATATTTGATACCAGTGAGCTTTTGCAAAAATACCCTGATGTAAAATTGTATAATTATGCTTGGTTTTACCAAAATGCAAATGATATGACTTTAAATTACATATCACCAATTGATACAGGCATGAGTGAAAGTGAATCACAAAAAATATGGACAGTTGCCAATAAAGGTCATAATTTCTCACCTGATAGAGCATTAGTGGATATGTCATTTGGGCAAGGTCGGATTACGGTATTAGCTAATCAGAATATGTTTGTAAACCCAAATTTTTACCAAAATATCAATCAAGATGATCAGCTTGAGTCACCAGAAATAGCCAACACGTCCAAAGTGATGCCAAGCAGAACTTGGCAAATTTTAACTGAAACCACAGATTCAAAAATGCACGATTATCAAGGTGGTATTGTTAATGCAGACCATGCCTATTTTTTAAAAATCTTAACAGGCATGCGTGATGTGTACTTCTTGCCAGATATTCAATCAGTCAGTCTTTTGACATTGCTTTGGGAAAACATGCGTTTGACAATGGTTGGTTTGATTTTAACCATTATTTTGGCACTGCTCGCCCTTCCAAAACGTTTTGGACGGCTCAAAACCTATCAAACTGACATTAGTCAAAATATTTTTGGTTTTTTTGGACACGTTGGTCAATATCTTTGGGTAAGTGATGGCGCTCATGGAATTTTGCAAACAAATCGCGAATCATTTATTCGAACAGTTATTGCCAAAGAACAATTGGTTGATGCCGCGCCTGCTAAAATCATTGAGATTTTAAATGTGAAAACCGCATTATCAACGCATTTGATTCAAAATGCTTTATACGATTCTTGGCAGAATGATGAAGAGTTTTTATACATTAGTCGTAATTTTGCTAGATTAGTGCAGTTTTATAACTAGTGAGTTTATCGCTGACAACAATCATTCGTAATCATCTGGCTGACAGTATACTCAAATGATTTCAATAATTAGGAAAAATTATGGCACAAAAAAATATTTCTCAATTTGTTCCTGATGCTCATCAAGAAATTACCAAACTGATTGATGAAATTCAAAAAGCAGTGATTGGACAGACAGATATTATCAAAAAACTTATCATCAGTCTTTTAGCGGGTGGTCATGTGTTACTAGAGGGCGTACCAGGGCTTGGCAAAACTTTAATGGTTAAGGCGTTAGCGCAAGCTTTAACGGGTAATTTTGGGCGGATTCAATTTACTCCTGACCTCATGCCTTCGGATGTTACAGGGCACACATTGTATGATATGCAGACAGGGCAATGGAAAACTCGAAAAGGAGCGGTTTTTTGTCATTTATTGTTAGCAGATGAAATTAACCGCGCGCCTGCAAAAACACAATCAGCGTTGTTAGAAGCAATGCAAGAAGGTCAAGTTACTATTGAGGGGCAAACTCATGTTTTGCCAAAACCATTTATTTGTGTTGCCACTCAAAACCCCGTAGAACAAGAAGGCACTTATCCACTGCCTGAAGCTCAACTAGACCGTTTTTTAATGAATTTGTTTATGGATTATCCAACTGCCGAAGAAGAGAAACGCCTGTTATCTGAATTGATTGTTGGGCGAGTAGGTGATAAATTGGATTTATCTAAAGTCAATCCGGTGATGTCTCCTGAGCGTTTAGCGCAGCTTCAGCTGATTACAGCTCATATCACGGTAGATGATAGGGTGGTGCAATACGCGCTGGATATTGTGCGAAAAAGTCGTGAGTTTTCAGGGATTGATATGGGGGCAGGCGTGCGTGCAGGTATGGCGCTGCTTCGAGCCGCCAAAGCTTGTGCTTTGATGAACAATCGTGATTATACTGTGCCAGACGATGTACGTTATGTCGCCAAAGATGTACTGCGCCATCGGATTAGTCTGACAGCTGATTTTACCATTGATGGTTATCAAATTAACCAAGTGATTGAACAATTATTATCAGCCATTAACGCCCCAAGAAGCTAATCTGTCATGAAAATGTTTGCTCGTTCAATGCTAAATATCATATCCTTGCGCGCTACAAAACGTGCGGTTTATGTGGCACTGATTTGGACAACGTTGATGATGTTTTGTCAATTTGCGTCTTTATTGCCTAATTTTGCATTTCCACTATCAGTTATTCAACTGCTAAAAATACTTGGATTGGTATTGGTTTGCGTGTTTGTGCTAGATGCAATTTGGCTGATTTGGGCAGTTTTTGCTATCAAAGATATTTCCATCTCTCGTGCTTTGGATAAAAATTTACCTGTCCATGAACATTCTCAAGTAACGTTACGTATTTTTCACGACCATCTACCAGTCATTTGTCAGCGTTTACAAATTAGTTTGATGGATTATTATCCAATTCAAACTCAAACTCATGATTTACCACTTTCTTTTTTTGCTCAAGATTTCATAAACAATAGTCATGAAACCACCAATGTTGTTGTATTGACTTATTCACTCTATGCCAAAGAACGTGGGCGTGGCAGTTTTGGTGGTGTGGATTGGTTATTTAATACACCACTAGGTTTATTTTGTAAGTTTCACCATACGCCAAAAAATCAGGTGCAAGATGTACAAGAGGTACGAATTTTAGCGAATTTTAAAGATGTGTTACAAGGTCATTTAGTAACTATGAGTAAACATTCTGCATCGGGTGGTTTTGTCAAAAGACGTAGAAAAGGTCAAGGGCAAGATTTTCATCAAATCCGCAGCTACGTTGAAGGCGATAGCATTCGTCAAATTGATTGGAAGGCAACCGCCCGTTATCAGCGTTTAATGACCAAAGAATATCAAGATGAGGCTGACCAAGAAATTTTATTTTTGCTCGACTGTGGGCAACATATGCGTCATTTACGATTTGTTGATGAAGTTGCTGTAAATCACGTTATGAGTGCTGAGGAAGACGAACACATCAGCCACTTAGATATGGCGCTCAATGCAATGTTGCTGCTTGCTAAAGTTGCTAATGAGCAATCTGATTCAGTTGGTTTTATCAGTTTTGCAGGCGAAAAAGACAAAACTGTACCACCCAAAAAGGGTGCAAATATTATCAGCTATTTGCTTAATCAAAGTTTTGATTTAACTGCATCCATTAAAGCACCTGATTATATGGCAGTAGCAAGAGAGGCGTTGGTACTGCAAAAGCGCCGCAGTTTAATTATTATCATCACCAACATTCGCAGCGCCAATACCGATGAGATTTTTGCGGCTTTGCAGTTATTAACTCAAAAACATCGTGTAATTTTGGTAAATTTGTATGAAAAAGATTTGCAGGCTTACCTAAAAACACTCCCTGATACGTTGGATGAAGCATTAACTTATCATAGTGTACAATCGTATCTTGATGAGCAAAAACAATTAAACGCTCGTTTAGGCAAAGAGTCAGGCGCGCTAGTGATTGGGGCAACGCCAGATGAACTCCCCGTCAAATTGCTTGATGGTTACTGGTGGGCAAAACGCTGGGGTGTGGCGTAATAAATTAGCACAATCAATTTTTGCGAAAATACCAACTGATTTGCGGCATGCCTGCAACGATATGTAAAAAATTACCTAAAATTCGCCCTGTTAATCCCCAAATAATTTCTGATTCATTGTTATCTTGAATGCTCCAAGCAGGCGTATGCATATCAATGGATTGACGATTGACCGTGCGTTTTAAGACATGATTTTGTGGTGGATTGTTTTGTAAAAAACCCAAATCCACCCAAAAGATTTTAGCAATTTCATCAGGATTACCAAACAATGACCGACCAACATCAGGATTGATGCATGCAACGATAGGACGCACAAGCAAACCTTTTTTAGAAAACTGCATTGGCAAGAATCCAATAAGTTGTGTGGCATCTTTTGGTAGAGCAATCTCTTCATTTGCCTCTCTTAAGGCAACTTGATAGGAAGAATAGTCATTATCATCTTTTTTGCCACCCACCAAAGACACCTCGCCACCATGGCTGGATAAGGAGCTTGCACGGCGAGTTAATAAGATTTTTGGGTGATTTTCATCAGTGATGAGTAGTAAAACACAAGCGTTGGGAATGGGCTTGTGAAAGTCTTGAGTGAGATGATGATAATCCTGATTTATTTTGTCTTTTGTAACTGGCAAAATAAACTCATTATCTTTACCGTACTCTAAGATGTCTATTCTGTTATTAGCTAGTTTTTGCGACCACGCCCCAAACCGGTGATTTGTTAGTAAATGAACCGCTTGTTTGTCAGTAAAGTTGGGGTGGTCTTTTTGAAATAAAATGTGCTGAAAGTAATGCATGGTTTTCTTTTTTTTGATGAATTTTTAAATTTAGGTGGATTTAATGTCAGAGAAAATGACTTTTTTGCTTTTAAGTGCACTAAATAACGGACCAATGCTACTGATATCTAAAATTTCTTGAGCGCGAGTACACGCTACATATAAAAGCCTTAATTCTTCTTTGGCGATACTAAGACTAGTTTTTTTGTCTTGATAGATGAAATCATCGCTAATCTCAACATTTTTCCATTCCAGTCCTTTGGCTTTGTGTGCTGTACAAATACTATAATGGGGGTTTTGCTCGTTCGCTTGTTTTTTGATAGCCAAACTGATGGCATGAGTACCATAACGGTCAATAACTCGTACCCAAGGTTTTAGATAACTACCTTCCTCTTGTTCACTAAATTCTTGTACTTCCTGCCAATTTTTAAAATGCATCAAGGCAGATACATTGTGAGCTGATTGGTTGCTTTTGAGTTTTTCAGCACCTTCGCAAAATTGTAAGATACTGTTACTATCTGCATTTAGAATAGGTCTTTTACCAATTTTTTGACCTTCTAATAAATGCTCTAACGCATTGACATTGGTTCGGCACAAAATCACATTTTTTTGAGCGCTGTCCAATGTTCCAATCATGGATTTTTGCATAGGATTGCCTGTTAATGGGATTTTTTCTTGTAAGGTTTTTAGTAAGATATTGGCAGCATCGGCTATTTTTTCACCAAAACGAAAAGATTGGGTCAGTCTAGATTCAGGATAGGGCAGTCGCTCCATCGCGTTGATTGCACCACGCCATTCATAAATTTGCTGATGGGGGTCGCCAACATAAACAACCTGACTAGGCTGTTTGAATAATATACCCATCATCAAAGGGTCAGCGTCTTGAGCTTCATCAAATAAAATAAAATCAGCAGGAATGCTGGGGTTGGATAACGCCCATAATTTTAGATAAATATGATGACCAATGCCTTCACTGTGTCTAGGGTCAATTGATTGCAACCATAAATTTTCCACTGCAGGATAAAGCATATCACGCAGTTCATCAGCATCTTTTTGATTCATCCATTCGGGCAGTTTAATGTGTCGCGGCGCAGGATAGTTGCTGGATGTGGTGCAAAAATTAGTAATGGCATTTTTGATGTAGTTGGCAAGTGTCGTTGCTGTTAATGTTACGGTTAATAATCCATTGATGTGTCTGACCTTCAAAGAGGGTAATTTGAATATTTCACCTAAACGCACCGCAGGCATGATGGGCTTTCCAATTTTTTGAGTAATCATTCTATCTACATGCCGATAAGCCAACGAATGAAAGGTTTGACAACGAACGTGAGCGGGAAATTTATCTTGGGCTTCAGTTGCAATTGCT
Organism: Moraxella sp. I5G; assembly: GCF_055193055.1. Lineage (NCBI taxonomy): Bacteria > Pseudomonadati > Pseudomonadota > Gammaproteobacteria > Moraxellales > Moraxellaceae > Moraxella > Moraxella sp. I5G. The sequence continues at coordinate 10,437 of NZ_JBUXLH010000007.1, forward strand.
TTATTAAATGCCAAATAAAGTCCTCGACCGTGTAAATTTTCACTGATGAGTTTTAAGGTGCTGGTTTTTCCAGCGCCAGCATATGCCATGATTTTAAAACTGACTCCAGATTGCGCCATGGCTAAAGCAGACAATTGTTCTTGGGTGGGTGTAAACATATTTATGGGTGCGAAATTTTTATTATAACAAAACTTTGACCAGTTTTAGGTTTATTATTTTAAGTCATGGTTATGTGTATTTACGTGTTTTTTGAGTGGATAAATTAGCAAATAGTAACATAACCACACCAAGCCAAATCAGTCCAAAGCTTATCAGTGTAGCCGAAATAAAGGTTTCATTTAAAAATAGCACAGCAATGATAAATAAAAAAACAGGTTCTAAATAACTTAATACACCAAATAAACTGGTTGGTAGTAGGCGATTGGCTTCTAAATTAAATTGCAGTGCCAATACACTAATCACACCAAGACCAATAACTTTTATCCAAAATATTGGATTGTTAGTAAATTGTAAAGATGCATCATATTGATAAAACAGTAAATACAAACAAATGGGTGCAATGATAGACGTATCAATAAATAAACCTGTTAGAGCACGAATTTTTTGTTTGCGTCTTAAAAAATAATAAATTGGATACGTGCCACAAACCCAAAAGGTTGCTAAGCCAATCTGATTTGCTTGTAAAATTTCTACCATGACCCCAGCACCCGCTACCAATACCGCTAGCCATTGCAGGCGTGATAAGTACTCTCCCAATAAAAAACCAACAACAACCATGACTAAAGGAAATAAAAAATAACCCATAGATACTTGTATTCCCAAGCCATTTAAAGGAGCATACATAAATAACCATAGCTGACTGGCAAAAATTGGTGTTGGCAACAAAAGTAGACACCAAGCAGCCAAACCTTGAATGAACATCAAATCATCAATTACAATACGAATTTTGCCGCTAGCTAATAAAAATATCATCAGACATAGCCACATCATCAGCATGCGCCACAAAAAAACATCAGTTCCTGATAAAGGGGTGAGCCATTTACCATACATATATAACGCGCTAAATAGTACATTGGAGATAATTGCAAGCAAAGCGCCAATCCATAGAGCAGAAGTGATGATGGGTTTTTGAGCTGATGTCATGGGGTCTTTTCCTAAAATGGTCTATTTTAAGAGATTTGTGTAAAAAATTTCGCAAACACAAACAAAATTATGTATAAAATACAAACCAATCAATGAATTTTTATCACAAAACGAAAAAGGCTAAAGAAAAACTCTAGCCTTTTTGAGTTGGTGTTTGAAATCAATATCAAAAATTAGGCATCAACACCATAGACTTTGCGAATCACTCGTTTGTAGTAGGCAAACGCATCATCGGCGCCTTTCATGGCTGCTTGTTTATCTTCATCAGACAAAGGTAGCGCATCAATTTTGGCTTTGACAGCACGCCAATGTGGCATGCGTCCATCAGGATGGGCGGCAAGGTGAGCAGCTCCAAAATCATCTTTTAGGTCAATTTTGCCAGCTTCTTTGTATAAAATGGCAGCGCCTAAGTTGGAACCTTCCACGCAGTATAACCAGCCAATACTTTCAGCGTCAGTAAATACAGGTTCTTCTACGTCTTTACCATAAGGTTCTACTTCCAAATCTTTCATATCGCTTTTTAGGCGGTCAAGACGAGCTAATTCTGCAAGTCCTTCAAAGTTTTTAGAAAGTTCTGCGTTATGATAGATGGGATTGACGGTAAGATGAAATTCATACTGAGCCTGCAAAAACTTGCGATAGTTGTCTAAACTGACAAATGGTTGCATACTCATTACCAAATTATCTACCGCGTCGTGCGTTTCTCTGGAATGCTCTTTTAGAGCTTCAGTTAAGGTTTTTTCGGTCATAAAATCACCTATAAATTAAAAAAAGCGCAACTAAATTACAATATTTTTAATATTTTGTAAACCCCAAAAGCAGAATAAATAATAATAAATCTTATTTACAAATTACCTTTGAGTATGGTATCTTTGTCAATCTAATTTTTGTCCAATTTACTTTGTTTAGTTTGACCCTGTTTTATAAAAATGTCATCACCTGACAGGCATAAAGAGTATGTCCATACCACAAGATAAACCCAATCATCAACCCAAACACCAAGTTCATAATAATTTTTTAATTCGCCTAATGTTTTTAATATTGGGGTTTTTATTTTTAGGGCTGGGAATTTTAGGGGTAATTACACCAGGACTGCCGACCACAGTATTTATTTTATTAGCCGCTGCTTGTTGGGCGAGAAGTTCCAAACGTTTTTATGGTTGGCTGTTACGCCATCGTATGTTTGGCAAAATGATTATTGACTGGGAAGAACGCCGTGCCATGCCACGTTTTGCTAAATACATTGCATGGAGTATGATGCTTTTTTCTAGTGCGATGTTATTTTATCGTTTACCAAGTGAAAGGTTGTGGATTGCTTTTTTGGTTAGCGGTATTTGTTTGGGAGCGGGAATTTGGATGGCACGCTTGCCAGATGCTTAATAAGCCCTTGATATTAAGGGCTTATTAAGTTTAATCATCAATCATTGATTTTGAAACCAGCTGTCGGCGCTGTTTTTGGCCTTTTCAATGTCACTAGAAGACAAACCTAAAGCTAATTGTCCGATTTTGGCTTGAGCCTTACCACGAATTTTGTCATCTAACATACCATCGCGGCTAGACAAATCGTACCATTTATAGGCATCTACTAAACGGTGCTGTTTTTCGTCAATCATGGCAAGAGCATAACTGGCGCGGTTGTCACCTAGGTGAGCAGCTTTTTCTAACCACGCACGACCTTGTTTCATATCAGCGGTAACACCTTCACCACGTAGATACATAATACCAAGGTTTAGTTGAGCAGGTGCAATGTTTTGTTCAGCAGCACGAGTATACCAATAAACAGCTTTTGGAGCATCTTTGGCAACCCCTTCCCCTTTTTGCAAGCGTTTGGCTAGAAAAAATTGAGCATGATGATTGCCATCACCTGCTTGTTTGGTCAAAGAAGCGATGTCCATCGTTTCAAAACGAGAAACATTTAAAGGAATGTTGCTAGTTAGTTCGGCAAAAGCGATGCCAGAACCTAACAGAGCGGTGGACAATAAGATGGTTTTTAATAACTTCATAAAAACTCCAAAATGTGATAAAAATTAAGTGTAAAGTTTTAAATATAACTTTAATTTTATAACTTTTTCAATAAAATAAATAAATTAACCTTTCAATGGTAGCATTTTACGCTTAAAACTGCAATTTTAAAATCGTGTTAAAACGTAACATTTTGTACCCCGATGCGACATCTTTGATAAATACTAATATTTGGCAATGCGATAAATTGCGACGTCTGCTAATAAATTTGGTGCTTTTTTAATTACTTTATTAAGCAATCTTGGGGCGATTTTAGGATTATCATTGATGGCGATGCTGTCTAAAATAGCAATTTGATTGTCATAACAAAGTCGTTCAAAATCCTTAAAAGTGCACAAATGTATGTTTGGTGTATCATACCATTCATGAGGAATGGTTTCGCTAACTGGCATGATGCCTTTTAGTCCTAAATAGACACGGTTTTGCCAGTAAGCAAAATTTGGAAATGTCACAATGCCCTCTTTGGCAACCCGAAGCATATCCAAAAGCAAGTTTTTGGGATTTTTTACTGCTTGCAAAGCTCGTGCCATAACAACCGTATCAAAGCTATTATCTGCAAATTTTGCCAAGCCGTCATTTAAATCTTGTTCAATGATATTCAAGCCTTTGGCAATGGCTTCGTTGATTTTATGTTCATCAATTTCAAGACCATAACCTGAAACGCCAAGATGGGTTTGTAAATGTGCCAAAAGTGTGCCATCCCCGCAACCTAAATCCAAAACTTTAGCATTTTTTTTAATCCATTTTTCAGCAAGCTGATGGTCAATATTCATATTTTTCTCTTTATTGCTAATTTATTTTGGGTAAAATTATTGACGTGCTAGTTTTGATAGCATAATGGGGTCAATGTCTTCATCACAAACTTGGGGCGTCAAAAATGGTGCTGACAAAAACCCTTTTACTGCATTTACGTATCTGGGTATATCAAACAAAAACGAATCATGACCATGTGGGGCTTGGACATTAACAAAGCTTACAGGCTTGTTATTCGCCATGAGTGCATTGACAATCTCTGCTGAACGTTCTGGGCTAAATCGCCAATCGCTATCAAAAGAAACAATCAGAAATTGGCATTTTGTGCGATTGAGTGTTAATTTTAAAGCATCTTCTTCGCTTAAATTTTCATCAGTATAATCGCGAGTTGGGTCAAAGTAGTCCAGTGCTTTAGTCATCAAAAGATAGGTATTGGCGTCAAAGTTTTTACTAAAACGTTCCCCTTGATAACGCAGATAACTTTCTACTTGAAATTCCACATCAAAACCATACATAAACTTCCCTGATTTTAAATCACGTCCAAATTTAGCTTTCATGGCGTCTTCGGTAATATAGGTAATGTGTCCAACCATACGTGCTAAAATTAGCCCACGACGTGGATACGTTCCTTTTTTTAAGTAAAAACCATTGTGAAAATCAGGGTCGGATAAAATGGATTGACGCGCCACTTCATTAAAAGCGATGTTTTGAGCGGTAAGTTTTGGGGTGCTGGCAATGATAACTGCGCGTTTTAGCCTGTCTGGATAATCTACCGACCATTGCAGGGCTTGCATGCCACCCATACTGCCACCAACGATGGCATGCCAAACATCAATTCCAAGCCTATCAGAAAGCATGATTTGAGTTTTTACCCAGTCTTTGATGGTGATTAAAGGAAAATCCGCTCCCCAGATTTCACCCGTTTCAGGGTTGATGGATGTTGGACCTGTTGAACCATGACACGAACCAATGTTGTTTAAACACACCACAAAAAATTTAGTGGTATCAATAGCTTTGTCTTTGCCAATTAAGTTGTCCCACCAACCAGCTTTGCTGTCATCTTTATTGTGATAACCTGCAGCGTGGTGTGAGCCTGATAGGGCATGACAAATTAAAATGGCATTACTTTTTTTAGTGTTGAGCGTGCCATAAGTTTCAATCACCAAATCGAACGATGATAAAGTGCGCTGACACTCCAAAACCAACGGCGTATCAAAATGCAGTGTTTGAGGGGTAACAATGCCAACTGATTTTGGGTCAAGATAGGGGGCTGTTGTATTCACAAAATACTCTTATTGTTATTTGTTAACGTGCTATTTTACGGCTGAATGGGCATAATGACAAGGTAAACGGCAAAATAAAGGGTTAGACTTATTTTGAGGTAATAATTTGTACAATGATTTATCGCCAGCCAATTGTATTTTTTTAAAACATTTTTTAAAACATATCAAATTAGCCATAAAGTGCCAAGCGAATTTTTTTGAGTGCGTTCATAGCATTATGAGCATTTGGCATCTCTGGCAAATCACTTCTACTAAACGCATCGTTAATATCTTTTTGTAAGTTATCCACCATTAAAATGAGCTCTTCATATTGATAATGACCTGATTTTATTAATAAAAGTTCATCTTTATTGGGTCTTTTGACTCTGATTTGACCGTCAGTGGCAATTTCTTTTGCCATATGTAGCAGGCGCAAATTGTGCATCATATTTTTGGTATCATAGGGTTGGTCGTGCTTTAAGGTGGTTTGATAGCGTTGATTATTATGATTTTTTACCCATTGCCAATAATCGTGATAGTCTTGACAGTATTTGCTATAGCCAATTTGATTAAAATATAGATAAGAACTGATGGGTAGATTTTTAGGAATGCTACTTAAACTTAGATTGTTGGCGGTTGATTTTTGAACAACTCCAGAAAATTGATACCGATTTTCTTTATCAATATAAACAGCGTACAGTTGTGCAACATGATTGATTTGAGCAAGCCCAAGTTGATTTTGAGTGAGCTGATTTTGATTTAACCAAGTATTTAATAATATGGTGTTTCCATTTTTCAATATATAACAAAAATCCAAAACACTTTTTTTGGTTTTATCCATAGGATTGACTATTCTTTTATTTAAACCATGTGATTTTTTGATTTGATTTGCAGCAAATCCTAAAAAAGTTTTTTGGCATAATTTACTAATAAAATCTTTAGGGTCGATTACATCCATGATGGGATGCTTATAAATGATTTTATCTTTTGGTGTATTTAATAATTCCATAATGCTGGGATTATTTTTCAAAAGAAGTTCAATAAAACGCCCAATTTCATAGTAGACAATATCATTAGTTTCATTGTTAATTTGCGGGATATAAGTACTTGGAAGGCGATAATAATGTGATTTTGGTAAATAAAAAACGCCCTTAATGTCTAAATCTGAATCCGGTGTATCCAGCCCATAGGCACGACTGCCGGAAATGCACTCTAACAAGATTAAATTTTGGGATTTTAAATCATCAATGGTCATAAATTGCTTGTTTGAAAATTTGGTTTAATGATTCTATGCTGCTTTTAGGTCTATCTGATAAGTTATCAGGACTGATGCTATTGTATAAATCATAAATAAATTGTTGAAGACGTGCTGATAAAGTATGAGTATAGCTTTCATCCTGATTAGCTTTTAAGATAATCAGCTCTTGGATTTCTTTGGTAATTGGTGGTTTAAGCAAATCAAACATTGGAGTGATGGATACAGGTGGCATGCATTGTTTTTGCATCACCCAGTTGCAGGCAAGCAAGGCTCTTAAAAGATAAAACCATTTTTAAGTTTGATGGGCTGTGTTAAATCCAATGCTGAATTTGCATTTCTTGCCATGCCTTGATAATGATAAAATACAGCTTTAGGATTAAAATAATCGTTTTGTATTTCATGTAAATTCTTTATCAATTTATCATTACTTTGATAAATAATTGGTGAATTTAACCATTCAAAAATAACCACATTGGATTTATACATCAAATTTAAGGCTTTTTTAATATCCCAGCCACCAATATCAAAAGGCACATCAAATAGTTGATTGTCAATAAATTCAAATGTGCCTTTTTGCTCAAAAATGGATAAATAATAATCACTATTATGGCAATAAATCAATCGCACGTCAAAATCGCTGTCTTGTGATAAAAATCCCCATGCCCAACTGCCACTTTCTATGGCAAGCTGGCAGTGGATTTCTTTGGTTTGACAGATATAGTCAATGGTGCTGTTAATTTTTCTGGTTACGGTCTTATCTTCAGTGTAAATCATTGAGCATTTTTCCTGCTTCTAAAGCAAAATAACTTAAGATTCCATCACAACCTGCCCGGCGAAAACCTAATAAACTCTCTAAAATCACTTCTTGACTAAGCCAACCATTATTAATAGCCGCTTTATGCATGGCGTATTCACCTGATACTTGATAGGCAAACGTTGGTATACCAAACGCGTCTTTGACTTCACGCACCACATCCAAGTAGGGCTGACCTGGTTTTACCATGACCATATCCGCCCCTTCATTAATATCCAAAGCTACTTCGTGCAATGCTTCAGCACGGTTGGCAGGGTTCATTTGATATTGTTTTTTATGCCCTTTTAAATTGCCGCTGCTACCAACCGCATCACGAAATGGACCGTAATAAGCCGATGCGTATTTAGCAGAATAGGCCATGATAGCGGTATTCACAAAGCCGTTATTTTCCAAGGCGTTTCGCATCGCACCAATGCGACCATCCATCATGTCGCTTGGTGAAATAATATCAGCTCCTGCTTTGGCGTGAGCAAGGGTTTGTTTGATGAGAGCTTCAGTGGTAACGTCATTTATGACATAACCTGTTTCGTCAATAATGCCATCTTGACCGTGTGTGGTGTAAGGGTCAAGAGCAACATCGGTCATGACAATCATATCAGGCAGCGCATCCTTTAAGGCGCTCACTGCTTGACAGGCTAACGTATTTAGACGGTAAGCCTCTTCACCAGTTGGTGTTTTAAGATTGGGCTGAATGACAGGAAAAATATCCACCATGTTGACCCCAACCTTAGATAATTCTTTGGCATAATCAATCAGCAAATCAATGGAAAGTCGCCAAACATCAGGCATACTTGCAATGCTTTCTTTGCGGTTTTTACCATCAAGTACAAATACAGGCGCAATCAGATGACAAGGTTTTAGATGGGTTTCAGCAACCATATCACGAATGCTGTCTGATACTCTAAGTCGGCGTAAGCGAGTGGCAGGATAGGTGCGATTAAAAGTATAGTTCATAATTTTTTTCCGTTTAATCATTTTAAAGAATTGACAATCATTATCATATCAAAAAATTATCTTAAAAAATACCAAAATAAAAGCCGATTATTATTCATAACCAGCTTTTATAAGTGTTTTATTTGTATAAAGGTAAAATGGATTAAAAAAATCCTTTTACCCAATCAACTAAACCTTCCCACATACGACTGACAAAACCTGCTTCAGCCACGTCTTCGGTAGCAATGATAGGCACACTAGTAATAGTTTTACCATCAATCACTGCCAAAGCTTGCCCTAATTCTTGCCCTTTTTTGATGGGAGCGGTGATGTTGTCATTAAGGCGAATGACGGCAGAAATATTGGGTTTTTGGGTTTTGATGGCAAGAACTTTTAGGTTTTCAGCAACTTCTGTTTTAACGGTTTTGTGCTCACCATATCGAACAGTGGCATCGCCTGCTGATTGACCTTTTGGAGCAACAACGATGTTATGAAAATGCCCAAATCCAAAATTAAGTAATTCTCGTGTTTCATCGGCGCGCGCCTTCATGCTTTTAGCACCCATAACCACCGCAATTAGACGCATATTATCTTTTTGGCTGGATGCTGCCAAAGAGAATCCAGACTCACCTGTATGACCAGTTTTTAAGCCGTCTACGGTTGAATCGCTAAATAACAAGGCATTACGATTTTCTTGCTTGATGTTATTGTAGGTGAATTCTTTTTCACTATAAATTTTATAATACTGCCCACTATTTTTGATGATTGCTCGTGATAATATTGCTAAATCTTTAGCACTGGCGCGATGATTGGCGGATGGCATACCAGTAGCGTTTTCAAATTTGGTGTTGGTCATGCCCAATTTGGCAGCTTCATCGTTCATCAAAGCAGCAAAAGCCGATTCAGATCCAGCGATATGCTGAGCAACAGCTTTTGATGCATCATTGCCAGACTGAATAATAATTCCACGCAACATATCAATGGCTTTGGCTGATTCATTTAAAGGAACGTACATACATGATTCGCTGCTTGAGCCACGACACCATGCGTTTTCATCCACTTTAATGGGCGTATCTTCTGATATTTCACCAGATGATAAACGTTGTTCTAATAAATAGCTTGTCATCATTTTGGTTAAAGAAGCAGGCGGTAATGGTGTGTCAGCATTATGCTGAGCCAAAATTGTTCCTGTATCATAATCCATAAGAATGTATGCTGCGTTATCTTGCATGGGTGGATTAATGCCATTATCATTATCTGCCCAGACGTTGTTTGTCAAGCAAGCATTACCTAATACAAATAAACTCAACAATAAAGGTTTTTTTACAAACATCATAACCATAAACCAAAAAAATAAGCCAAAAAATAAGCAGGAGAAAAAAGTGGAAACTATAACAAAAAACTTCAGAAGTTAAAATAATTTATACAAATTTTGTACAAATTAAGGTTAAATTTTATGCAAATTTTGCGCCAATGTTAAAAGGTAATCGAGGCTTGGGCAAACTCTTGACACAATTCTTTATTTTCACTTGGTGGAAAACTAGCTGTCCACGCACGCACTCCCTGTAAGACTTCTTTATAGTCATTTTGAGTATTTAGGTAGCGCAATGTTTCTTTTGGGTCGGATACGTCTGGCATAAAGATTTTTAATTGATTTTGATAAGCTTCATTGAATTGTTGTTTTTGTTTGGCGTTGAGCATTGGCGGACAAATTTCAGATAGATTTTGCACTAAGGCAAGCATATAGTGATTGGTTTTACTGGCTGGAATTTTTTCTGGCATACGTAAGTTTGGATTTTGGGCAGAAGCGGTGCTGCTGAGTATATAAGCAAAAATCATACCTACCCCAAAAAGTTTGCTAGCTTTATGGCTGAAATCTGCCCATTTTGTAGAAAAAATGGATAAAATTTGTTTAGTACTTATCATAAATAACCTCATACAACAGAATGAACGTATCATACTGCTTTATCCAAAAAAAATCCCTGATAAATAATAAAAAAATGTAGAAATACTGTAGTCAAAACAAGCGATTAGTAACACAATAGCAATATTTAATCAAAGTGGTTTATCTGGATAAATTTGATTAACATTAAAATAATTTGTTAAATTTAATCCAACACAAAGACAAAAAACCCAAAATTTTTTATAATGACGAACTTGTAAATTATCATTTAGTTACGTTATGACGCAAAATCGCTTAATTGACCCTAATACCAAAAAAGAGGATGCTTTTGACCGAGCTATTCGCCCCCAGTTTTTATCCGAGTACATTGGGCAGCCAAAAGTATGTGAACAGATGAAGGTTTTTATTAAAGCTGCTAAAAAACGTTACGAATCTTTAGACCATACACTGATTTTTGGACCGCCCGGACTTGGTAAAACTACTCTTGCCAATATTATCGCTAATGAAATGGGTGCAAATTTAAAAGCGACATCAGGACCTGTTTTAGAACGGGCGGGTGATTTGGCGGCGCTGCTGACAAATTTAGAAGAAAATGATGTCTTATTTATTGATGAAATCCACCGACTAAGTCCAGCTATTGAGGAGATTTTGTATCCCGCTATGGAAGATTTTCAGCTGGATATTATGATTGGTGAAGGCGTTGGCGCGCGTTCTATCAAATTGGATTTACCACCATTTACATTGGTTGCAGCAACAACTCGGGCAGGACTTTTGACATCGCCACTGCGTGACCGCTTTGGAATTATCCAAAGATTGGAGTTTTATAATGTTCAAGATTTGACCACCATTATTCAACGTTCATCAAAATTAATGAACGTCATCATAAAACAAGAGGGTGCCAAAGAGGTTGCTCATCGAAGTCGTGGCACGCCACGCATTGCCAATCGCCTTTTGCGACGAGTGCGTGATTATGCTGAAGTCAAAGGCGATGGTATCATTACTGACCAAATGGCAAGCCTTGCATTAGATATGTTATCAGTTGATAAGCAGGGGCTGGATGATTTGGATAGACGTTATTTATTTATGTTAAAAGAACGTTTTTTTAACAGACCTGCTGGTGTAGAAGCAATAGCGGCAGCGATGGCAGAAGACAAAGGCACGTTAGAGGATGTGATTGAGCCATATCTGATTCAGCAAGGTTATATCCAAAGAACACCCAAAGGTCGGATTTTATTGGATAAAGCTCACCAAGTTTTAATAGAATCGGGTTATTTTTTGCTCTAAAAAATAGGTTGTATTGCAAATATTGAAAAATAATCCAAAATCAAAGGAGACCCATCATGCATACTTTATATCATGCCCCTAAAAAATATCCAATTTATACCGCCGAGCAAATCAAAATGTGGGAAAGTCGTTGGTTTTCGGCGGGAAATTCATCGTTTGGACTGATGCAGCAAGCAGCAATGATGATGAGTGAAAAAATTACTAATTTTATCAATCATCAACAATTATCCAACCCTAAAATACTTGTGTGGTGTGGTGTGGGCAATAATGGCGGCGATGGTTATTTGATAGCCAGTTATTTAAAACAACAAAATCATTGGGTGAAAATTTATGCACCATTTGACGCTAAAAGCCAAGATTGTCAAACCGCTCGGGCTTTTGCTGAAAAACTTGGTGTGCCAATTCAAAATAATACAGTTAATGATGGTTTTGACGTCCATATTGATGCATTGTTTGGTAATGGTTTAAATCAACCATTAGATGATACTTATCAGCAAGTTATTCAAAATTTTAACCAACAATCAGGCATAAAAATCGCTATAGACATTCCTAGTGGTTTACATCCTGATACTGCAGTCCCAATGCCAATATGTATTCATGCAGATTTTACATTGTGTGCGATGGGATTAAAGCTTGGGCTGCTCATAGGTCAGGGTAAAACCTACGCAGGAAAAACGGTTTTAATTCCTTTGATTCCAAAAGATGAGCAATTGACCAGCATTGCTACTATAGATACGTGTTATCCTGATATTGTTCCAAGGGCAAATCATGCTCATAAAGGTGATTTTGGTCATCTTTTAATCATTGGAGGTCATCAAAATATGGGTGGTGCAGCACTGATGGCAGGCGTGACAGCGATGGCTTGCGGTGTAGGCAAGGTTACGGTGATGTGTCATAAAAATCACCATAGTGCTATCTTGGCGCACAGTCCAAATGTGATGGTTAAAGACATGAATGATATTTTTGATAGGCAGTCTTTTGCAGACTATTTGTTAGATATTGATGGAGTGGTTTTTGGCATGGGGCTTGGACGCGATACATGGTCAAAGCAGGTTTATCAAAGTATGATTACCATGATTTATCAAAGCTACTCTCTAAAGACCGTTATTTTTGATGCCGATGCGTTGTATTTTTTAGCAAAACATCCTCAAAAATTGCCAGATTTTATCATTTTAACCCCTCATGATGGCGAAGCGGCAAGGTTACTAAATACTAAAACACCAACAATCAATCAAGATAGACTTTTTAGTCTGCAGGCATTATCTCAAAAATTTGGCGGTACTTGGGTGCTAAAAGGCGCTGGCTCTTTGGTATGCGACAAGGGTGAAATTGGCGTTTGCGCCTTTGGCAATCCAGCCATGGCAACAGCGGGCATGGGTGATGTTTTGGCAGGTTTAATTGGTGGATTAAAATTATCTCAGCCACAATTAAGCCTGTTGGACATGATTAGCATTCATGCACTGGCAGGCGATTATTTAGCTAATAAAACCAAAATTGGCTTAGAAGCGGTGCAAATGCCAAAAGCAATCACCAAAATACTCAATCAAAAATTTAGCTGAAAAATTTGGGGAAATCTTCTTGGCAAATGGTTTATTTTAAGGTAAGATAGCATTGTTTTTCGGTCAGCGTAGTTATTTATCAGATACTGCGTTTGTCAAATTACTTAGTATAAATTATCCTTTGTATTGCGGTATTTGACATTGCATTTAGGCTTATCAGCCAGCAAGACATCAGAACTTTGCTTCTCCTTTCTTGTTTTGTTAAGCCTATTTTGCTAATTTTTTAGGTATGTTTGCCTTTTTGGGTAAATTAAGGAAATAGGTATGACAGAGCAACCAGCCCAAAATCAGGGACATAGCTCCCAAAAAGATGTATTTAGTCAGTTTCACGCCAACCAAATCGCCTTAAAAAATGGTGAGACCGTGCATATGTCCGGTGGTGATTTACTTGTTCAAGCCCTAGTTGATGAAGGGGTTGAATATATTTTTGGTTACCCAGGCGGTGCTGTTTTGCACATTTATGATGCGCTATTTAAACAAGATAAAATTGAACATATCTTAGTTCGCCATGAGCAAGCTGCAGGTCATATGGCAGATGCGTATAGCCGTGTTACAGGAAAAACTGGCGTGGTGCTAGCAACGTCTGGACCGGGTGCTACCAACACCGTAACCGCCATTGCGACTGCCTTTATGGATTCCATTCCCATGGTGGTATTGGCAGGTCAGGTGCCATCAGGACTAATTGGTGATGACGCGTTTCAAGAATGTGATATGATTGGCATTTCTCGCCCTATTGTAAAACACAGCTTTCAAGTCAGAGATCCCAAAGAAATTCCAACAATCATTAAAAAAGCCTTTTTTGTAGCATCGTCGGGCAGACCAGGTCCTGTAGTGGTTGATATTCCTAAAGATATGACCAATCCTGCTGATAAGTTTGCTTATCATATGCCAGATTCGGTAAATATTCGCTCTTATCAGCCTACGTTAAAAGGTCATAGTGGACAAATTAAAAAAGCGGTTGAAACACTACTGTCTGCCAAACGACCAGTCATTTACGCAGGCGGTGGGGTAGTTTTAGGCAATGCCAGTAATGAGCTAACCCAACTTGCTAAATTGTTGAATCTTCCCGTTACCAATACATTGATGGGGCTTGGCTGTTTTGCGGGGTCTGATTCACAGTTTGTGGGCATGTTAGGGATGCATGGTGCTTATGAAGCAAATATGACCATGCACCACAGTGATGTTATTTTGGCGGTAGGGGCAAGATTTGATGACCGCGTTACCAACAACGTTAAAAAATTCTGTCCTAACGCTACCATCATTCACATTGATGTTGACCCAGCTAGTATCTCAAAAACCATCAATGCTCACATTCCAATTGTTGGTGATGTCAAACCCGTTTTAATGGAAATGCTTGCTATTTTACAAAGCAGTCAAAAACGTTTGGATGAGCATGCTTTATCAGATTGGTGGGGGCAAATTAACGAATGGCGTAAACGTCATGGGCTTTGCTATGACCAAGACGGGGATGGCGAATTACACACCATCAAACCCCAGCGTGTTGTGGAAACCTTATATAAATTAACAAATGGTAAAGCCATCATTACTTCGGATGTTGGTCAGCATCAGATGTTTGCCGCTTTGTATTACAAATACGATTCGCCACGACAATGGCTCAATTCTGGTGGCTTAGGCACAATGGGCGTGGGTTTGCCTTATGCTATGGCGGCAAAATTAGCATTTCCTGAAAAAACTGTGGTATGCATCACGGGTGAAGGTTCAATTCAGATGAATATCCAAGAACTTTCTACCTGTTTGCAGTACAATTTGCCTGTCAAAATTTTAAATTTAAACAATGCCCAACTTGGAATGGTAAAACAGTGGCAAGATATGTTGTATGAGGCTCGTCATGCTCAGTCTTATATGAAGTCGTTGCCAGATTTTGTAAAACTTGCCGAGAGTTATGGACATAAAGGCGTAAAAATCACCAATTCTGCAACCATGGAAGCTGAATTAAAAGCTGCTCTTGAAATGGATGGTCTGGTGTTTATTGATGTTTATGTTGATAGAACTGAACACGTTTATCCAATGCAGGTTGCAGGGCAATCCATGCGCGATATGTGGCTATCAAAAGGGGAGCGTACCTAATGCCAGCACAAACTAAAAAACATTTGATTTCTGTGTTGATGGAAAATGAAGCAGGTTCATTATCTCGTGTGGTAGGTTTATTTAGCCAGCGCGGTTACAATATTGATAGTTTAAACGTAGCTACAACTGAAGACCCGACTATTTCACGACTTACCCTAACTACCATTACCACGGATGATAAGATTGAGCAAATCACCAAACAGTTGCACAAGCTCATTGAAGTGGTCAAGGTGCAAAATTTATCTGAGGTGACCCAAGGCGGTCAAATTGAAAGAGAACTTATGCTGATTAAAGTACGTGCCACAGGCTCAAACCGTGAAGAAGTCTATCGTACAGCAAACATCTTTCGAGCTCAGATTGTGGATGTCGCCAGCAGTTTGTACACTATTTTGATTACGGGTGATGCAGGAAAATTGGACGGTTTTATTGAAGTGATTGGACGCGATAAAATCCTAGAAGTAGTGCGCAGTGGAGTCATTGGCATTGCTCGCGGCGAAAAGACGCTAAGCTTATAAATTGGGTTGATAACTATATGATGGGTTTGTTCAATTGATAAATCACCAATTGCAACAAATCCATATAAAAATATTTTAAACCTATTTAAGGCATGATTAATAAGCAACGCAAAAATCATAATTTGCAATTTATTGATATTATTTTAATTTTAACCCCACACCCATTTTGGGTAATTTTTAAAGGAAAACTTTATGAGTTTAAATGTGTATTATGATAAAGATTGTGATTTATCATTGATTCAGGGTAAAAAAGTTGCCATTATTGGCTATGGCTCACAGGGTCATGCTCACGCCCTAAATTTAAAAGATAGCGGCGTTGATGTTACCGTTGGTTTGCGTTCAGGTTCTACGTCTTGGAAAAAAGCAGAAAATGCTGGTCTAAAAGTTGCTGAAACTGCCGATGCAGTGGCTGGTGCAGACGTGGTGATGATTTTGACGCCCGATGAATTTCAGCGTCAGCTTTATAAAGACGTGATTGAGCCGAACATCAAACAAGGCGCAACACTTGCTTTTGCCCATGGTTTTGCCATCCATTACAATCAAGTTGAGCCACGCAGCGATCTTGATGTGATTATGGTTGCGCCAAAAGCTCCCGGACACACCGTGCGTTCTGAATTTGTTAAAGGCGGCGGTATTCCCGATTTAATCGCTGTGTGGCGCGATGCATCTGGCACAGCCAAACAATTGGCGTTGTCTTATGCAGCTGGCGTTGGTGGCGGTCGTTCTGGCATTATTGAAACAACCTTTAAAGATGAAACTGAAACTGACCTATTTGGAGAACAAGCCGTTCTTTGTGGCGGTGCGGTTGAACTGGTCAAAATGGGCTTTGAAACTTTGGTGGAGGCTGGCTATGCTCCAGAAATGGCATATTTTGAATGCTTACACGAACTAAAACTGATTGTTGATTTGATGTATGAAGGTGGTATTGCTGATATGAATTACTCCATCAGCAACAATGCAGAATATGGCGAATATGTAACAGGTCTTGAGGTGATTAATGACAAATCTCGTGAAGCCATGCGTAACGCTCTAAAACGCATTCAATCCGGTGAATACGCTAAAATGTTCATCGCTGAAGGTATGGCTAATTATCCGTCTATGACTGCTCGTCGTCGTCAAACTGCTGACCATGAAATTGAAAAAACTGGGGCAAAACTACGCGCGATGATGCCTTGGATTGGCGGTAATAAAATTATTGACAAAACCAAAAACTAATTTGGGTTATCTTGATAATTTGTTATCTTAATAAAAACAACCGCATTTTTATGTGGTTGTTTTTTAATTATTTGAAATTTATCAAACAATTTAGCTAAAACATCCCATTTCTATTACAAAAACAAGAGTTGCTAAAAGAAATTATGATTCAGTTAGGATAAAAATATCCTTCTAGATGATTTTTGGGTTAAAATAACCATTTGTTTTAAATAATTTAAGTAAACATTGATAACTATGTTAAATTTGTCTGAATTCTTCGGTTTATTTGGCGGTTGGTCGCTTCTATATGTGCTGTTTAGTTTGATAGTGGCGATTTTTACTTGGATACGAGCCGATTTGATTATGAAAAAACAGGGCAAATCGTTAAATGGTGGATTTTTTCAATTTATGAGTATCGTTTGTTCACTGTGGATTTTTATTTCAATGGCAGCATTGTATTTTTTAGATTTCGGTCGTTATGCCATTAGCATACCTGTGGTCTATATTATTTATCGTGTGGGTGGTTTGATATACAGTTCACAATTATTAAAAGAAGAGGATTTGCCCACCAATATTGATGATTTTGTTATTCCAAATAAGTATTTGATTTATAGTAAATCTTTTGCTTTAACGTTTACACTTTTGTGTGTTTGTGTGATGGCTTATGAATCGTATCCTTTGATTAATTTAACAATTAGTTAAAAATTGTAAAAAAATGTTTTTTCTTTTTTAAAACTTTGCTATACTTAAGGGTAAGGTATTTTGCACCAGTTGATTTACACTATTATTTTAATTGTGCAATTAAAATTTGAGTAAAACAACTTGATAAAACTTGCGGGCGAATGTCATTTTAGGACGCATGGCGTTTTTTGTAGTTGGTTTTGCATGTTTTGGCAACATCACAGTCGGTTTTTCCGTTTTTTTCCTAGTTTTTTATAGGTATGTACTCATGTCAAACAAAGTTCAAGGCACAGTAAAGTGGTTTAATGACCCCAAAGGTTTCGGCTTTATCGCTCAAGAAAATGGCGGTCAAGATGTTTTTGCTCATTATAGCGCCATTGTTGGTTCAGGCTTTAAGAGTTTAAAAGAAGGTCAAAAAGTTGCTTTTGTGTTAACTGATGGCAAAAAAGGTCCACAAGCTGAAGAGATTGAAGTAATCTCTTAATCTTTCTGCATCATAAAAACACTGCTTCGGCGGTGTTTTTTTGTGCCAATTTTATTAGACGGCACAGTCAAACATCTTGATAAAACTGCATTTGCCCCTTTAGAAAATTAGGTAAATATGATATATTTTGACGAGTTTTCAAACCAAATCACGGAGAAGTTATGAAGATTTTAGTTGCTGTCAAACGCGTGGTTGATCACAATGTCAAAGTGCGTATTAAATCGGATGGGTCAGGTATTGATACCGCCAATGCCAAAATGAGTATTAACCCTTTTTGTGAAATTGCTGTTGAAGAAGCCGTTCGTTTAAAAGAAAAAGGCGCTGCTAGTGAAGTGATTGCAGTTACCATTGGTACAGAGGCTTCACAAGAGCAATTGCGTTCAGCGTTAGCGCTTGGTGCAGATAGAGGGATTTTGGTAAAAACAGAAGATAAAGCCTATCCTTTACAGGTGGCAAAAATTCTAAAAAACATTGCTGAAGCTGAAAATGCTCAGTTGGTACTGCTTGGCAAACAAGCAATTGATGATGATAATAACCAAACAGGACAAATGTTGGCTGCTTTGATGGGTGTTGGGCAGGGTACATTTGCATCTGAGGTTGTAGCAAATGGCAGTAAAATTAACGTTACTCGCGAAATTGATGGTGGATTGCAAATTTTGGAATTGCCACTACCTGCGGTAGTAACGGCTGATTTGCGTTTAAATTCGCCAAGATTTTTAAAATTACCAAACATTATGGCTGCCAAGAAAAAACCCATAGATGTCAAAACTCCTGAAGATTTTGGTGTTGATATGAGTTCAAAAATCAAAACTGTAAAAATTGCCGAACCTACAGAACGTAAAGCGGGTGTAACGGTTAATAGTGTTGATGAATTGCTTGATAAACTTAAAAATGAAGCCAAAGTTATTTGATGAATAGCAAAATTATAAAGGATAAATTATGACCATCTTAGTCTATGCTGAACACAATAATAAAGAACTAAAATCTGCTACATTATCCGCGGTCACTGCTGCTACCCAAATTGGCGCTGACGTCCATGTGTTGGTTGCAGGATTTCAGGCAGATGAAGTAGCGCAAGTTGCTGCAAAAATCTCTGGCGTGAGCAAGGTGATTTTGGTAAATAATGCTGCTTTCACCCATCAGCTTGCTGAAAATGTTGCACCTGTACTTGTTGATTTTGCCAAAGATTATAGCCATATCATCACAGCAGCAACCACCACAGGCAAAAATATTTTGCCACGAGTTGCTGCTTTACTTGATGTTAATATGGCGTCGGATGTTGTTTTCGTTGTTAATGCTAATACATTTGTACGTCCAATTTATGCTGGTAACGCGTTTGCCACCATTGAGATTGATGAGGAAAAAATCTTATTGAGTGTACGTACTACTGCATTTGAACAAGCAGCTTTAGAAGGCTCTGCTACAATTGAGTCAGTTGAGATTGGTGAAAACACAGATAAATCGCGTTTTGTTGCTGAAGAGCTTGGACAATCAGAACGTCCTGAATTAACCTCTGCTCGCGTTGTGGTTTCTGGCGGTAGAGCATTAGCAAGTGCTGAAAATTTCGCTCAATATATTAACCCATTGGCAGATAAATTATCAGCAGCAGTAGGAGCATCGCGAGCAGCAGTAGACGCAGGTTTTGTGCCAAACGATATGCAGGTTGGGCAAACAGGAAAAATCGTTGCTCCCGAATTATACATTGCTGCGGGTATTTCTGGGGCGATTCAGCATTTAGCAGGCATGAAAGACTCTAAAGTTATTGTGGCTATTAACACTGACCCAGAA
Source organism: Moraxella sp. I5G (assembly GCF_055193055.1). Lineage (NCBI taxonomy): Bacteria > Pseudomonadati > Pseudomonadota > Gammaproteobacteria > Moraxellales > Moraxellaceae > Moraxella > Moraxella sp. I5G. Next base: position 30,118 of record NZ_JBUXLH010000007.1, read on the forward strand.
GCACCTATTGTTCAAGTGGCAGATTACTTTTTACAGGCAGACTTATTTGAAGCTTTACCTGAATTAACTGCAAAACTTTAATGTTTTCTCTTTTTTTTAAAATAAAAACGCATCTTTGGATTGGATGCGTTTTTTCTGGATAATTCATTAAAATGTTACAAAATATTTCAAAATTTGAAGATTTATTTCGTGCATTCAAACAGTTGTAATGAAATTACATTTTTGTTGATGTTTTGTCCATTTCCTTGATTTAATTAATAAAATTATTATACTAAAAGGTAGTTATAGTTTAACAACTCTCTCTTTTAACACCCCTTAAAAATAGGAGATAGTGATGAAAAATTATTTAAAAGCAGTTACAGTTGCAGTGATTGTATTGGCAGTTTCAGCTTGTACTACAATGGATACCCAAGAACGCCGTATGGCAACCGGGGCTATGGTTGGAGCAGCAACTGGATATGTCATTAGTGATGGCGATAAAACTGCAACCATTGGTGGAGCAGCACTGGGCGGATTGGCAGGTCATCAATACGATAAGCATCAGCAGCGTCAAGATATGCAAAGGGATCGCGAGCGCAGGAGACGTGGTGATTTTGATCATTATGGTTATGGTTATCGCAAATAATTTGATGTATATAAGGTTGGTTTGAAGGATTATATTATGAAAACTTGGCTAAAAACAATGACCGCTTTAACATTGGCTTGCACGTTGTCAGCGTGTGGTACAATGGACACCCAAGAACGCCGTATGGCAACTGGGGCGATGGTTGGAGCAGCGACAGGTTATGTGGTTGGTGGTGGTGATAAAGCTGCAACCGTTGGCGGAGCGGCACTGGGCGGACTGGCAGGACATCAGTACGACAAACATAAAAAACGTCAGGAAAATGAACGCCGAGTCAAAGATTATCAGGGGCAGCGCGACTATGATTATCATTATGGCGATAATCGTTATCAAGATTACGATGATTATGATGATTATGATGATTACTACGATTATGACGATTGATTGATTAATTAAAAACGCCATTTGTTATAAATGGCGTTTTGCTTATCTTATGGTGTAAATTACAATTCATAACCCTTAATCGCCCAACCATTAACCAGTGGATAGCGACGGTCTCTGCCAAAGGATTTTTGAGTAATTTTTGTACCAATTGCACCTTGACGACGTTTGTGTTCAGCTTTATCAGTCATTGCCAATACTTTTTCCACCAACGCAGGTTCAAAACCAGCAGCGCAAATGGCTTTATAGCCCAAATCTTCATCAATATACATTTTTAAAATCGCATCAAGTACTGCGTAATCAGGTAAGCTATCAGCATCTTTTTGATTAGGGCGAAGTTCGGCAGAAGGTGCGCGAGTAATAACACGCTCTGGGATAACAGGAATGTCTTCTAGACGGTTGCGATAATTAGCAAGTCTGTAAACATCGGTTTTATAAATGTCTTTTAAAACATTAAACCCGCCAACCATATCTCCGTATAGTGTTGAATAGCCAACTGCATTTTCCGATTTATTACCTGTAGAGATGACCATATGACCAAATTTATTAGACAGCGCCATCAGAATTGTACCACGAGCCCGCGCTTGTAAGTTTTCGGTGGTCGCGTCCCCGCCATCTTTATCTAAAATACCAGACAAAGCTGAATGAAAACCATTTACCGCATCATGAATTGGGCATACAGTATAAGAAACGTTTAGGCGAGAGGCTTGAGCGGCGGCATCTTCTAAGCTGATGTTAGAGGTGTATTCATAAGGCATCATTACCGCATACACTTTATCAGCGCCCAAGGCATCTACGGCGATGCATAAAGTCAAAGCGCTATCAATACCGCCTGATAACCCCAAAATCACCCCTTTAAATCCAGAACGATTAACGTAATCACGTAGCCCCACAACCAGTGCTTGATACATTTCTGACTCTTCTGATAAATCAAGAGGGGCTTTAATTTGAGTGTCAAATGTTTTACTTGTAATGTCAAAATTTGCCATAATAAGCTGATTAACAAAGCGACTGCCTTCATGGGCAATGCTACCATCAGCTTGTACAACCAAAGAACCGCCATCAAATACGATGTCGTCTTGGGCGCCAGCGGTATTAATATAAACAATGGGTAGATGGTGTTTTTTAGCTTGTTTGTCTAGTAGCTGTTTACGCTTGGATTGAATGCCAATCTCAAATGGGCAGGCGTGTAGACTAATAATTAATTCTGCCCCTGAATTTTTAAGATTTTCAATAGGTTTGTCTTGCCATAAATCTTCGCCAATCAAAAGCCCAATGGTAGTGCCTTTTAAATCAAATAAAACTTGATTGTGCCCCTCATTAAAGTAGCGTCGTTCATCAAAAATGCCATAATTAGCAAGTTTTTGTTTATGATAAAACCCTTTTTGACTGCCATTATGTAAAATGGCAACCGAGTTAAAGGTGCCTGATTGGTCAACATGTGGATAGCCTAAAATGATTACGATATCATCAATCAGAGCGAGGTCGTGTAAAGCTTCTTTGATACGTTCATTTAAAGTTGGTCGAAGTAATAAATCTTCTGGCGGGCAACCAATTAAAGACAATTCGGGGAAAATAACAATATCAGCCCCACGTACTTTCGCATCTTGAGTAAGCGCACGCATTTTGCGCACATTTCCTGCAACATCTCCTACCCAAAAATTTGTCTGCATTAAAGCGATGGTTAATTTACCATCTTTTGTAGGAATTTCATTAAAAACTGTACTGGTTTTGGTTTTTGACATTTTAGTTATCCTAAATATAAAAAAGATAAAAATTTCAAAGTATTACATCATTGCTAATTGTCATCCTAAAACAATTAGTATGGCAGCGCCAATCGGACAGTATATCACAATATTGATGGGCTTTGTGATATAGTATGTGGTTAAATTTATGGATTTTTCGGTGTATTTATGGCAGCTTTTTTATTAAATATTATTATTATTTTACTGGTAATGAAAGTTTTATTTAAATATATGTATCCAAAACCACCCGCTAATTTTTTACCCAAAGAGGGTGATGATACCAGCATTAGAAAATGCAGTTATTGCGGACATACATTGGCAACTTATCGGGGCATTCTAGAAAAACAAGGGGAAAGTGAATATTTTTTTTGTAATGACGAGCATAAAAAAGCGTTTGAACAAGAAAATCATTGATAAAAACGGCTATATAGCCGTTTTTTGTGTTTAAGGTATTACTCTGATCAAGACTAGCAGGAAATACTTTTAGTTTTTGTGTCAAATCTTAGTCCGCTACCGCCCAACGGACTGTTATAAGACCAGCCGTCTTTATTAACCAGTGCAAGCCCATCATCATAATCACCAGTTTCGTCATTGTTTATTTTTTTAAGAACTTTTTGAGTTTGGGCGGATGTCATGTTTGTATTTCGATAAACATAGGTTAATTCTTCAGTATCGTCATTGTATTTTATGGTAAAAAACCAGGATTTTTCAGTGCCTACTGGATATTTCTGATTGTTAATTGTCATGGTAAACTGAGGTTTGATTTTTGTAAAATTAGCATTACTAAAATAAACAACAAATTCGTTTGACCAGCCCTCATCCCGTTCAGCAATTCGATAAATGGGCTGACCAAATGCCACTGCATTTTTTAGACGAATATCAACCCCTTCCCCAACTACTTTATAGCTAGCAACACTAGGCTGGAGAGCTTTGGGCATATTTGATTTTTTAAACTGTCTGATATCAACTTTTGAAAGTCCTATTACACTGTTTGCATTAATACTTTTCAAATCACACTCATTTTGCATTCCCTTTAAATAAGGCGTCCAGTCCACACTCTTTGCCATTACTGGCATACTAATGACAATCAAAGCCACTGCCAATACTGATTTTATCATTTCCTTTCTCCTTGTATCAATGATAAAACATTCAAATAAAAGTTTAGTCTATACCATATCAAAGGACAATGTAAACAACAGCTAAACAATCTTTGTTTTTTTTGTAAACTTATTAAAAAAACAATAAAAAACCAGCCCAAAGACTGGTTTGTATCAGAGCCATTATTACATATTTGGGTAATTGGGTCCGCCACCACCTTCAGGGGCAACCCAAGTAATATTTTGGCTAGGGTCTTTAATGTCACAAGTTTTGCAGTGAATGCAGTTTTGGGCGTTAATGACGGATATTGCACCATGTGGAGCGTCTTTATCCATAACAATCTCATAGACGCCTGCGGGACAGTAGCGCTGTGCAGGTTCATCGTATAGAGGTAAGTTGCGAGTAACCGGGACGCTATCATCGGTTAGGTGAATGTGGCTAGGCTGATTTTCAGCATGGTTGGTGTTGGAGATAAACACACTTGAGAGTTTGTCAAAAATCAGCTTACCATCTGCTTTGGGATAATCAGGTTTGTAGGCATGCGCTGCCTTGTCCATATGACAAAAATCGGGCGTATTATCATGAATGGTTAAAGGCATTTTTCCGCCCAATAGATTTTGTTCTACAAAGGTAAATGAACCACCAAGCCAAGTCCCCAAACGGTGTATTGATGATGTAAAATTGCGTGCTTGATGCATATCATCAAACAACCATGAATTTTCAAAGGCACTTTGATATTCACTAACGTCATCATGGCTGCGACCGTCTTTAATTGCCAAAAAGACACTTTCGGCGGCCAGCATGCCAGATTTCATGGCGGTATGTGTTCCTTTAATTTTAGCAGCGTTTAAAAATCCTGCATCATCACCAACTAAAACACCCCCTGCAAAACTTAGTTTAGGTAGACTGTTTAAACCGCCTTTGACTAACGCACGCGCTCCATAGGATAGGCGTTTGCCGCCTTCTAAAATTGAACGAATTAGAGGGTGTAATTTAAGACGCTGAAGTTCATCAAACGTTGATAAATAAGGGTTTTCATATGCCAAATCTATAATCAACCCAAAACTAACTTGATTGTTTTCGGCAAAGTATAAAAACCATCCACCTGTTGCCCCCGTGTCATTAAGTGGATAACCGGTGCCGTGCATGATGACGCCTTCTTCATGTTTATCTGGGTCAATTTCCCAAAGTTCTTTTAAGCCAATTCCATAGTGTTGAGGGTCTTTGTCTTTATCTAGATTAAAACGACTGATAAGACGCTTACCTAAATGACCACGACAGCCTTCAGCAAAAATGGTATATTTAGCAAATAAATCATAGCCCGGTTCAAAACCTGCCTTGGGATTGCCATTAGCATCTAGCCCCATATCGCCGGTACGTACGCCCGCTACCGAACCATCATCATTGTATAAAATTTCACTGGCAGCAAAACCTGCAAACATCATAATGTCCATTTCTTCAGCTTGTTTTGCAAGCCACCGAACCACATTGCCTAAAGAGACAATATAATTACCTTCGTTGTGCATGCTGCTTGGCACAACAGAGCTTGGAAATTTAACAGCTCTTTTTTCATTGGGTAACATATAGACGCGGTCTTCTTTGGCTTTGACGGTGATGGGTGCTCCTTTTTGTTGCCAGTCTGGAATTAGTTCGTCAAGCGCACGAGTTTCCATAATTGCACCTGATAGGATATGAGCGCCAAATTCTGAGCCTTTTTCCAGGACACATACCATAAATTCATCAAGCCCTGCATCTATGGCAAGTTGTTTTAGACGAATGGCTGCTGATAAGCCAGCGACACCACCACCAACTACCACCACATCAAATTCCATAGACTCACGTGTAATTTGCATGATTATCCACCAATATTGGCTAAAAGAGAAATAAACTTATATTTTACCAATGGATAAAACAATTAGGCAAGTTAATTTCAGTATATTTATACTATTAAAAAAGATAATAGAAATAATCCGTTTGCTTTTTTGGTTAATTTTGGGCAAAATTGCTAAATTGTATTAATAGTTAAATTCAGATGATTGAATTGACAATAACAATATATGTAACTAAATAGTAATTGTGGCATAAATTAAGATTGTTGATGAAAATTAAGGCAGTTTTATGATTAATCAGCACCCAGATTTTATAAATAATCCAAATGAAGCTCCAATTGGAGTATTTGATTCTGGCGTTGGAGGACTGTCGGTATATCAGCATTTACGTCAATTATTACCCAATGAACGGTTTATTTATTATGCAGATACCAAAAATGTTCCTTATGGTGATAAATCAGGTGATGAGATTTTATTATTAACTTTGCAAGCAGTGGCAAGACTTTGTAAACGTGGCTGCAAACTGATTGTGATTGCCTGCAACAGCGCATCTGCTTATGCCTTAACAGCGATTAGACAAAGATGCAGTGTACCTGTGGTGGGACTTGTACCAGCTGTTAAACCTGCTTGTAAACTCACCCAAACCAAAAAGATTGCTGTACTTGCCACCAAAGCGACACTAAATGGCTATTTGCTTAATGAGGTGATTAACGAGGTGGCGATACCAAATGGTGTTACAGTATTTAAGCATTTTGAACCCAGCCTTGTGCCTTGGGTTGAGCAGGGTATGCCAATTGATAGTCAGGTTGCTAATTTATTGATTTACCAGACGCATTTATGGGCAAAAGCAGGCGTAGATGTAGTCGTGCTTGGATGTACGCATTATCCATTTTTTAAATCTTTTTTACAAGATGAAATTAATAAAAAAAATCTTGCCATCACTTTAGTGGATTCAGGTTTTGCAATTGCTCAAAGAGTACAATCGTTATTAAAAATTTTTAACATTGCCAGTCAAGAAATACCTAATTTAACGCAAAATCCACCGTTACAACTTTATGCTACCCAATTAACCGATGAGCTTTTAATGATTGTTAAAACATTAACCAATCAGCAAACCATCATTCCTATTTTCAGCCAAGATGAAAACATTTTAAGCTTATAATTGATTTTGTTAAAAATTTTCATTTATTGTTCTTTTAAAAATTTACCAAATCATACTTTATTTTTTTAAAAAAATAATTATAATACCGTCTGATTTTTTGTGTATGAAATCTTGTATTATTATAATAATCAGCATACAATAATCATAGTTATCAAAAAAAGTTAATTTAAAATTAACTAAAGTACCATCTTAATTATTTAATATCAAGTCATTGTTTTAAGTGATGATTATGATGAATAGTATCTTTATTTAGGTAATCTGTGGTTTAGTTTTAACCTATTTGAATTTAACAGAGAAACAAGAAAACCGTGTCCCAACTTCGTTATCATGCACATCTAGCGTGTATCGCTAGCGACCCTTTGTTGCAGGCAATCCAAGATGATATTGCCATCTTTGCCGAAAATCGTTTGGCATTAACGACCGATTTGCGGATAGCATGCAGCCGTTCTGCTAATTACAGTTGGCGGTGTATCAGCGCTTGTGATGTTGTAATTTTATTGATTGGTAGCTCTTATGGTCAGCCCAACCCAGCAGGGGTAAGCCAGCTGCATCTAAGCTATAGTAATGCTCGAGCTACCAAAAAACCACTGGTGATTTTAGCGCATTATGACGTTAAAGAAAGCCAAGACCGTCATTTGCTGGATTTTATGCGGATGCTTGAATCTCAAGCAAGTGAGAATATACATTATTTTGACGAAAGCAAAAATATATTTTTTATTTTGGAGGCGACGGTTGGAAAATTTATTGAACAAAAAGACAATGAACGTTTTGTGGTAGATAATCAAGTACAAATAACGCAATCTGCAACATTATCAGACAAACCAACCATTACTGCCCACACAAAAACCGAACATTTGAATGAAATTCGCACACATAAATTTGCTCATCGTGATGAAGTAGGTGGCAGCTTAAAACCAGCTTTAGCGATGGATAGTGAGTTTTTCGTGGATTGTACCGCTCATGCTTTTGAGGGTGGGGCGTTAAACGATGTTACCTTTTCATTTGAAATGACTTGGCGGCAAATTATTACTGCACTTATGAATGTAGCAAGCCCATTTTCCAATCAAGCTTTTGCGCGCTGTCTTAACGAGCAAATTGACAAACAAAAAGTCAATGCTTTTATCAAAGCCAAATGCCCCAACGTTCATGCGGTAAGCCGCTATCAAGTAGTGAAGACGGATGTTTTTTGGATACAAGATGAGCTGCATTTAGCAGGACATATCACACCTGTACACACCCAAGGCAGCAATGTATTTTGGGAATTAACCCCAAGCGCCAGAGCTATTATTAATCAATCTGAGCAGGAACTGTTATGAGCAATCAAAATACTACGGATTTAAAACAAGAACTTAATGAATTAACTGAAAAAATGCACAGTGCTGAAAAAAAGCGCACTTTAGAAGAGCAGGTCGCTTATATGAAATCACGCGGTATTGACCCTGCAGCAAGCTACGCTAAATGGGATGATGATGACAAAGATGATTAATTTTTATCACCTAGAAAATAAACTTCGTTTTTAGCGAAGTTTATTTTTGTTATTTTCACTAAAATTCTGAGTTACAATTAACTGCGATAATCAGCGTTGATTTTAACGTAATCGTAAGATAAATCGCAGGTGTAAACCGTGTCGGATGCCTTGCCTTGCCCTAAATCAATGGTGATGGTAATTTGTGGGCGCTTCATGATAGCTTGTCCCTTATCTTCTGTGTAACCATCAGCTAATCCACCACGCTGACAAATCATCACTTCATCTAGATATACATTGACTTTGTCTTTTGACAACGTTACGCCAGCTTTACCTACAGCAGCTAAAATTCTACCCCAATTTGGGTCAGATGCAAAAAATGCGGTTTTGACCAGTGGGGAATGAGCAACACTATAAGCAACTTTTGCGCAATCTTCACTGGTTTTACCACCTTTAACAGTAACAGTGATAAATTTTGTCGCACCTTCACCATCTTTGACAATCATTTGTGCTAAATTGACAAAAATTTGTTCAAGCATTTGATATAAAGGTAAATAATGTGGGTGTTGTTCATCGGAAATTAATGGCGCGTTGTCGGATTTTCCTGTAGCAATTAAAATGCAACAATCATTGGTTGAGGTATCACCATCAATGGTGATGCGGTTAAATGATTTGTCAGTCAGTTTTTTTAACATCGCTTGTAGTAGCGCTTGTTCGATATGGGCATCAGTTGCTACAAAGGCGAGCATGGTTGCCATGTTAGGGCGAATCATACCTGCACCCTTGGCAATACCTGTGGCGTGGTAGTGGATTTTTTGACCATGATACTCCAATTTTATAGCTTGGCTGGCAATTTTTTTAGTAGTATCAGTGGTCATGATGGCGCTAGATGCTTTCTCCCAATGATTCTCATTCAAATTATTAAGAGCATTTGGTAGGGCTTTGATGATGTTGTTATCAGGTAAAGTTTCGCCAATTACTCCTGTAGAAAAAGGCAAAACTTGCTCAACGCTGACTTTTGTTAGATTAGCTAAACTTTGACAGGTATTTTTGGCGCGCTCAATACCATCAATGCCAGTAGCCGCATTGGCGTTGCCTGTGTTAATCAGTAAATAACGAGGATTATTTTTTGTTATATAATCTTTGGCAAGTTGCACAGGAGCTGCAGCAAAGGTGCTTTGAGTGGTGACCAAGGCAGTATTTGCGTTTGAGTTTAATTCAAAAATAGTTAAATCATCGCGATTTTCATAACGCACTTTGGCTTGTGCGATGCCAATTTTAATGCCTTGAATCGGATAAATAATATCAGGTAGTGGATATTTTTGTGTCATCATTTTTTAATCAACCAGTTTAATAATCTATGAAAATCCATCAAAACAATTGAAAAAACGACTTGCAAGCAAGCCGTTTTATGATTATTCTTCGGGAATATCTTCACCATCGCCTTCTGCGATAACGCCACCAGCATCGTGTACAGTATCGCTTTTGATGCTGTCAACTTCTTTTTGTTTTTTGGAGGTTTCAGCTTCTTTGGCTTTGGCTTCTTCTTCATTGGTAACAGCGCCATCATCGGTAATGTCAATGACTTTTTGGTCAGCTTTTTTGGATTTGGCGATATTTTCTTCAACGACCCACTGTACAGGCGTGCCTGAAAGCTGCGTTTTCATGAATCGCACCCAAATTGGCAAGGCAAGCGTACCACCAAAGGCATGAGCCCCCAAAGGTGCAGGATCATCATAACCCATCCACACCACAGCAACGTTGCGTGGATTGACCCCTGCAAACCAAACATCTTTTGCTTGGTTGGTTGTACCTGTTTTACCACCAATATCCGAACGACCTAAGGCTTGAGCTTTTTTAGCGGTACCGCCAAGCACAACACTTCTTAACATGCCTGCCATTTGATAGGCGGTTTTTGGTTCTAAGATGCGTGGCGCCTGTTCGGCTTTGGCGTAGTGAATGGGCTGTTTTGGTTTTAGGCGGTCAAATATTGGTGCTGCATCAAGCTCAGGAACAGTTTCTTCTGTTTTTGCTTTTTCGTCGCCTTTTTTATCCTTTTCGTCGATTTTTTCTTCGGATTTTTCTGACCCTTTGGTTTTTTTACTGTCTTTTTTGGCTGATTTTTTATCAGCTTTTTCTTCAGCTGCAGCTTTTTCGCTGGCTTCTTTGGCAAGTTCTTCTGGTGTTTTACCAAAATCCTCTTCCATTTTGGCGTTTAGCTTATCCAATTCTTTGTTAAAACACAACGCACACGCACGTTCAGGGTTGGCTTGATAAATGGTCTCATTGTTAAAATCATAAATGCGTTCGATGAAGTATGGCTGTACTCTATGACCACCATTAACAAAGGCGGTGTAAGCGGTTGCCATTTGTAACGGTGTGGCTTCGGTTGCACCCAGTGCTAAAGCATATGTTGGCGGTAGACGGTTTTTTTCTAAGCCAAATTGCGACAGCATATTATGCGTTTTTTCAATACCTACGCCTTGCATGATACGAATGGAAGGCAAGTTTCTAGAAAATGCCAACGCATTACGCATTGACACTACACCACCAAACCCACCACCTGCGTTTTTAGGTCGCCAGCTGCCAATTCGTAAAGGTGCGTTTGAAATCATGCTGTCTGGCGTGTATTTTTTAGTTTCTAAAGCGGCAGCATAAATCAAAGGTTTGATGATAGAACCTGGCTGACGATAACCTTGCGTGGCGCGGTTAAATTTACTGTGGTAAAAGTTAAAACCACCCACCGCTGCAATCAATGCACCATTAGAAGGATTGAGTGAAACCAACGCTCCTTGTATACGAGTGGGTTGTGTAATGCGCCAGCTACCATTGTTTTCAATTACGCGAACGATGTTGCCTACGGAAATTGAACGTGGTGTTTCTTCTTTTTTGCCATCAACTCGGTTATAACCAAAATGCTTTTTCGCCCAACCTGTACCTGGACCCGAAACTCGCACTTTTTCGCCTGATTGCAGTTCTGCCTCATACATACCGCCACTAAGCACTCGAGTGATTTTAGCAGGTAACATATTATCAAAAGGTTTAAAGTTTTTTAAATCCCCAGATAGCGCTTCTACGCCCCGATATCCACCATGGTCATAGCCTTTTAAGCCAGCAATTACTGCGGTTTCAGCGTTAATTTGGTCTTTACTGTCTACAGTTAATTGTACGCGCCAGCCGCTGTCCATCACCTGTTCGCCGTATTTTTCCACCAGTGAATTTCTTGCCATTTCTGCCAAATGTGGCATGTTTAAATCTAATTTTTCACGGTATAAATGCAATCCAATTGGTGCGTTTATTGCAACGTCATATTCAGCTTGAGTGATGTAGCCTTTATCTAACATACGCCCAATAATCCAGTCTCGCCTTTCTTTGGCGCGTTTGGGGTTATTGACGGGGTTGAATGCTGATGGCGCTTTAGGCAGTCCTGCTAGCATTGCCATCTCAGCCAAGGTCAAATGTTCAAGGGATTTACTAAAATACCGTTTTGCTGCTGCCCGAATGCCGTAAGCGCCTTCACCAAGATAGATTTTATTGACATATAAGGTCAAAATTTCATCTTTGGTTAAATTGTTTTCAATTTTACGTGCAATAAAAATTTCGGTGATTTTTCGTTCCAGGGTACGTTCAGAACTTAAAAAATAGTTTTTGGCGACCTGCATGGTGATGGTTGAGCCACCTGTTTGTGATTCATCATCAGTAATGACTTCAGTAATGGCGCGTCCTAACCCTTTGACGCTGACGCCAGTATGTTCATAAAACGTATCATCTTCGGCGGCTAAAAACGCTTGAACTTGTTTTTTGGGTAATTCCTCGCGAGTAATGGGTAAAGAGTACTTATTGCCATATTGCCCAATTAATTTGTTATCAGCTGTATAAATTTGTAAGGGCATTTGTAACTGCATGGTTTTTAATTCTTTTACATTCGGTAAACTTGGTTCAAGATACATTGCTAAACCGTAAAAACCTACTGGAAGCACCATAGTAATGATTAAAAATAAAGCAATAATTCCAAAAATTATCTTTAAAAGACAAGAAATCAGACGAACGGCATAATTTGTTTGAGACATAGCAATTGGGGGTAGTTAAAAATCTTATTAAATGTTGTATTATACTCTTTGTGTAAAGATTGCGTTACAAAAAATGTAGATTTATGCAAATAGAAGCGAAAATTTGCTGTAAATATATCATAACTGTAACGCGAAGTGTTTTTATAAAAGTTATTTTAACTAAATTATTACATATTGTAATCATATCTGTAATTTAAAAATATAAGGAATAAGGTCTGTGAGACTATTTTCTACCAAAGGTGGGCGACATCTTATCGGTTTAGATGTCAGCACCACTTCCGTTAAACTTGTTGAACTACAAAGACAGCAAGGCAGACTTCATTTAAAGTCTTATGGGGTTGAACCACTTGAGCCAGGTTGGGTGGTTGATAAAAATATCATCAATGTTGAAGAAGTTGGTGAAGCGATTGCCCGTGTTGTGCGTAGAAGCGGTGCCGGTAGTAAAGAAGCGGCAACGGCGGTTTCAGGTTCGGCAGTCATCACCAAAGTAATTGATATGGAAGCGGATTTATCCGAAGCTGACCGTGAAGCTCAAATTCGTCTAGACGCTGAACAGTACATTCCTTATCCATTATCTGAAGTTAATATGGATTTTGAAGTATTAGGACCATCAACCCAAAATGGTCTGGTACGTGTGCTACTGGCGGCTTCTCGTTCTGAAAATGTGGACCAACGCGTTGAGACGTTAGCAATTGGTGGTTTGACGACAAAAGTAATGGATATTGAGTCTTATGCCATTGAACGTACGTTTTCTTTGATGATGTTGGATAATTTACCACACAACCCAAAAGTAGTTGCACTGATTGATATTGGTCATAAACAAACCACGTTATACATTGCCAAAGATGGTGAATTTATTTATAACCGTGAGCAAAGTTTTGGTGGTGAACAATTAACTGAGGCCATCCAAAATCATTATGGCATGCCTTACCATGATGCAACCATTGGCAAACATGAGTACACATTGGCTCCTGATTATCGTGAAAATGTGTTAATGCCATTTATTGAAAATGTGGTGCAACAAATCAGCCGTTCATTGCAGTTTTATTTTTCATCCAGCGAATACAACAGCGTTGACCATATCGTTCTATGTGGTGGTACAGCAAATTTACCTGGTCTTGTGGAAATGGTTCAAGAGCGCATGGGGGGACTGGTATCTATTGCTAATCCTTTTGAAGGAGTGTCTATCAGTAATCGCATTGATACCACAGCTTTACAAAAAGATGCCCCAAGTCTTTTGGCGGCGTGTGGATTGGCTTTAAGGAGTTTTGACTGATGGCTCGTATTAACTTATTACCATGGCGTCAAGAGCAACGCGAAAAAAGAAATAATGAATTTAATATTTTGATTGTTGGTACGATTGTGCTAGCGGCGATTTGTACTTTTATTGGTTACTCAGTTTTAAATAATACGTTAAACAATCAAAGAGATGCTAATAAACGTGTAGAAGATGCAAACGCACAATTAGAGGCAAAGCTAAACACCATCAAAGAATTGGAAGCTCAAAGAGAACAAATGCTTTCACAAATGAAAGTAATTCAAGATTTGCAAGGCCGACGCTCCATTCCTGTGCGTGTATGGGATGATATGGCGCGTGCTGTACCTAGTGCAATGTATTTGACATCAATTAAACGTGAAAATGATTTAATCACCATCACAGGACAAGCAGATAATGCCAACGTGGTTGCTGCCTTGGTTCGTAATCTAAATAGCAGTCAATGGCTGGATGGCTCAGCCGTGGTAAGTATTAAAAGCAAATTACAGGCTTATCAAGAACCACAAACTGCTCAAAATACTCAAGCCAACTCTCAAAATCCCAATGGTGAACCATCGCGTCCAATGTATCCTGAAGATAATTATGTGGAATTTGTGGTAACAACCCAAGTGCAAAACCCACAAGAACAACAAAATGATGCTACAGGCGAACAAGCAGTTATGATGCCTGGTACAACACCAGCCGACCCATCATCGCCATCAGGATTTGACCCGTCACTTGCTGCACCAATTGGTGTGGATAATGCTCCAGCAGTTAATGGCGCTGCTCCAGCGACAAACGCACCAGCTGACCCTAATGCAGCCGCTCAGCCTGCACAGCCAGCTCAACCTGCGCCAAGTCCAGCACCAGCAGCAAATAACCCGCCACCAGTTCAAGGCACGACAGCACCAGCGGGAGGACAGTAATGAAATTTAGTCTAAAAAAACCAAAAAACAGTGAAGTAACTCAAGCATCAGAAGCCCAAGACGCTAGTCAATCAAAACCAAAAGCTGGCAATCCTTTATCTGGTTTGTTTGCAAAGACTTCCAAATCAAAAGCTGGCAAACTTAGCAAAGCAAAAAGCAAAAAGAATTTATCGGCAAAGAAAAAAGAAGCCTTTAACTTTAAAAAGTTTATGGCGGAAGTCAATTCATTAAATGCTCAAAATTACGGCAGTGCACCCATTGCAGTAAAAGTATTTGTGTTGACAATGTTGTTTATACTGATTTTGGTATTGGCGTGGTTTTTGCTTATTTCTAAAAAGTTAGATGAAATCAAAGCTGCTGAATCTCAACAAACCGCTTTGCTTGAGCAATACAAACAACAAGAATCTAAGGCACGCCATTTAGAAGCTTATGAGCAGCAAGTTGCCCAAATGCGTACTGATTTTACTGAACTACTTAACCAATTGCCTAAAGACACCCGTGTTCCTGAACTTGTGGATGGAATTAACATGGTTGGCAGTGGTAGTGGTGTTAAGTTTCAGGATATTTCTGTTGAGCCTGAAGTTGAGCAAGAATTCTTTATTGAGCAGCCTATCCAAATTATTGCATTGGGTAACTACCATCAGTTTGGTTCATTTGTGAGCGGTATTGCGGCATTGCCACGTATCATTACCATGCATGATTTTGAGGTTAAAAACCCTCAGCCAAGTTTAGATAGAATGCCAGAGCTGCAACTTGTACTACAAACCAAAACCTATCGTGCTAAACAGGTGGATTTATCCGCACCAGCTAATGCTAATACTCAAAACGGTGCTCAAGCAAATCAAGCAAATGCAGGAGGAAGTAAATAATGTTGCATCATAAAAAATACCCTGCAAAATTGGCTTTTTTAGCGGTGGCATTGAGTACATTATTGGTTGGTTGTGGCGATCGTGTTAGTCTTGTGGAAGCAGAAATGCAAAAAATTCGCTCCCAACCTGCGCAGCCAATTCAGCCGCCACCACAGCCACAAAAAATTGAGGATTTTCAGTACGCAGCTAGCAATGTAAGAAATCCGTTTATCCCACAAAGTTTGCTTGAACTGCAGGCACGTGTTGCTAATATGCCAAGCGTTAAACCAGATACCAATCGTCCTAAACAGCCACTTGAGGCATATGAATTGACTGAACTTGTGTATCGTGGCAAAGTCATTGCCCCCAATGGTCAACAGTATGGTTTGGTGCAAACACCTGATGGGTTGGTACGCGATGTGCAAGTGGGTGATTATATGGGTAAAAACTATGGACGTATCGTTGAGATTACTTCCACACAAATCAATTTGATTGAGATTGTAGAAGATACCCGACTTGGTTATGTAGAAAAATCTGCCAATTTGGTTTCACCAAACTGACATTACCCGAATAATTTGAGGATAAAAAAATGAAAAATCTAGCCAAAAAATCCATTTTTGCTTATACAGCTTTAGCCGTTAGTATGATGGTTGAAGCTCATGCTGCCGCCATTTCAGGACTTTCAGCAAACCAAATTTCTAACAATACTACCCAGCTTCGCATTAGTTTTGACGGACAGCCTGTTACTCCTGTTGCCCATCAGCAAGCTGGCTCAAATCAGTTGATGCTTGATTTTAACCAAACTACCAGCAGCGGTTTACCACGCACTATGCCGATTAACCGTGGTGTGGTGAATACTGTTACTGCTTTAAATAGTGGTTCTTTAACACGTTTGATGGTGGGATTAAATGGCGCAGCAAGTTATACCAGTGCGGTTGAAGGCAATCAGCTTTTGATTAACGTAATGAGCAACGCTGCTTCTTCAGTAGCTGCTCCAATGATGAATAGTCCTGTTGCTCAGCCAACCTCATCACGTCCAGTACAGCCAGCTGTGCAGCAGGGTCAAATTGGTGTTTCGGTGAACCCACTGCTAGCGCCAAGTTCAAGCTCTTTATCTAATAATTACAATGGCATTTCATCCATTAATTATTCAGGTAAGGGCAAGGGCGGCAACATCACTGTTGCACTTGCCAACGAAGCTATTCCGGTGGATGTACAACGCCAAGGCAATAAAATTGTTATTCGCACTCAAGGCACTACCATCCCACGTCATTTGCTGCGCCGTATTAATGCTGGTGGTTTGGTGTCTAGTATTGATGCAGTCAATCAGGGTCAAAGTGGTGTTATCACCATTAGCATGTCAAGTGATTATGAATACCAAGCTTATCAATCTGGCGCAAGTTTACATATCTCTGTTTTACCACCAAAACCTATGCGTGAGCCAACCATAGAAGAAAAAACCTATACTGGCGAGCCTTTATCCATGGAATTCCAAGATGTTTCGGTGCGTACTGTGCTGGACGTTCTTGGTCAATTCACCAATAATAATATTGTTGCTGCTGATAACGTAACTGGTAATATTACTTTACGTTTAATTAATGTACCTTGGGATCAAGCTTTAGACATTATTTTAAAAAGTAAAAATTTGGGCAAACGCCAAAATGGTAATGTGATTTTGGTTGCTCCAATTGATGAATTGGAAAAAGCTGAAGACGATGTTCTCAAAAAACAAGCAGAGCGTAAAAAATTCTTGCCACTGCGCGCAGAATACGTGCGTTTAAACTACGCTAAAGCCGCTGAAGTGATGAAGTTGATTGATGATGCAAATAGAGGTAATCGCGGTGAAGGAATAAGCAAAACGGCACTACTTGACCATCCAGATGGTGTGGTAACCTCCGATCCGCGTACCAATACCATCATTATTAAGGACAGTTCTGAGGGTATTCAAAATATCCGTGCTTTGATAGACAAGATTGACATTCCTGTTAAACAGGTGATGATTGAGGCGCGCATTGTTAATGCTAACGAAAATTTTTCTAAAGAAATTGGTGTGAAATGGGGTTCAACTAAAGGTTCATCTACCAATCCATTCTCTACCAAAACAAGCAGTCCAACCAATTTGGCGGTAAATTTAGGTTCGGCAGCTGGTACATCCGCAGCATTTCAAATTGGCTTGCTAAGTATTAGTGATATGCTGTTGGATTTGACTTTGTCAGCCATGCAAACCGAACGTCGTGGCGAAGTGATCTCTGCACCAAAAATTTTAACTGCTGATAAACAAAAAGCCAAAATCTCATCTGGTAAGCAGATTCCTTATCAAGAAGCTTCAGCCAGTGGCGCAACTTCAGTCAGCTTTAAAGAAGCATCACTTACATTAGAAGCAACACCTAACATCACTCCAGATGGCAAAATTTCGTTGCAATTAAGTATTAAAAATGGCGATACAACCAGTGAATACGTTGCTGGTGTTCCAGTAATTCGACAAGACAGTATTGATACCAACGTTGTTTTAGAAGATGGTCAAACTGTGGTGCTTGGTGGTGTGTTCCGTAATTCCATTTCAAATGGTCAAAATAAAGTACCATTTTTAGGAAGTATTCCTGGGGTTGGACGTTTGTTTAAATACGATAATAAACTGAATGAAAAGCAAGAACTGCTGATTTTTATCACGCCACGTTTGGTTAATGATGGCATTAGCCGCATTAATTAATGGTTTTTAAACAAAATAAAAAAAGACAGGCTTTAGTCTGTCTTTTTTGTGATGAATAAATTGCAAAAATACACTAGAAAGATATTGACAAACCTTGTATCATAAACCACTTTTTAGTTATGTTATAAAACGATAGTGATAAATTATGCACGAAGAAGATTCGGCAATTATTGAAGATGTGGTGATAGAAAAACCTAAAGTTGCCTTATCCAATCAATTACCTGCAATTTTTCTAGTAGGACCAATGGGTGCTGGAAAAACCACCATCGGAAAACTGCTCGCCAAGCATTTAGGGCGAGAGTTTATCGATTGTGATTGGTATATTGCAGACCAAACGGGCGCAGATATTGTATGGATTTTTGAAAAAGAAGGGGAGGCAGGTTTTCGCAAACGAGAAACTCAAGCTCTCAAAGAACTGGTCCATTTGCCCAATATCGTTATGGCAACAGGTGGCGGGGCGGTAGAGCGTGCCGAAAATCGTGAACTACTAAAACAAGGTCTGGTAATTTATTTGGATGCCAGTGTAGAAACCCAGCTAATTCGCACAAAAAAAGACAAAGGCAGACCGCTCTTACAAAATGATAATCCCAAAGCGGTTTTAGAGGCATTATATAAAAGACGCAATCCATTATATCAAGAAGTTGCTACCATTGTTATGCCAACAGGCAGACTTTTTCCTAAACAAATGGTGCTGGATTTACTTGATGTTTTGACTCGATACAGTCAAAGTTTATACAATCAAACCTTGTCCGATTTAAAACCTTAATTAGAATAAAAGACCAACATAATGACTACAACAGCTCATACATTAACTGTACATGCCCAAAGCCACCAGTATCCCATTTTTATCAAGGCAAGTTCTCAATATCTTGATTTGGCAACACCAATCCTGCCATTTATTTTTGGTAAGCAGGTGATGATTGTTAGCAACGATGTAGTTGCCCCACTGTATTTGGAAAATTTACAAACACAATTACAAAAAGCAGGTTTTGACGTACAAAGCTGTATTTTGCCCGATGGTGAGCATCATAAAAACCAGCAAAGCATCAATGCTATTTATGACGCACTGATGACTCATCACTTTGCTAGAGATTGCACCTTGATTGCTTTGGGTGGTGGGGTTATTGGCGATATGACTGGATTTGCTGCCGCTAGTTATATGCGTGGAGTGAATTTTATCCAAGTACCAACAACGCTACTAGCCCAAGTTGATTCATCAGTTGGCGGAAAAACAGGCATTAATCATCCTCTTGGTAAAAATATGATTGGTGCGTTTTGGCAACCCGTTTGCGTCTTGGCGGATATGGCAACTTTTAAAACCTTGCCAAAACGAGAATTTTGTGCAGGACTTGCTGAAGTGGTGAAATACGCACTGATTTTTGATGAATCTTTTTTGGATTGGTTGGAACAAAACAGTCAAAAAATTTTAGCTCAAGATGGCGAAACTTTAAGTCAGATGGTGTATCAATGCTGTGATTATAAAGCCAAAATTGTGGCAGCCGATGAGCGTGAATCAGGCAATCGCGCTTTACTCAATTTTGGTCATACTTTTGGTCATGTGATTGAAACGCATGAAGGGTATGGTCAATGGCTTCATGGCGAGGCGGTGTCAGCAGGCATGGTTCAGGCGCTGGCGTTATCGTGCCAAATGGGTCTTTTGCACAAACCCGACGTTTTGCGTGTGGTAAACTTATTACAAACGTTTAATTTACCAGTCAAACCACCAGTGATTGATGTGGCAACGGCACTTGATTTGATGGGACATGACAAAAAAGTGCAAAAAGGCAAACTGCGTTTGATTTTACTGCAAAAATTAGGCAAAGCCTTTGTAACAGCGGATTTTGATATGGCTAAATTAACTAAAGTGCTGCACAGCATTGATGAATATATGGTTGTGGGAGAATAAGATGGCAGTTGCAAATAAAAATTCAAGTTTTATCGGTTGGCTGATAACTGCTGGGGTATTTTGTGTTATTTGGCTTGGAACATGGATGACAGCAACACCGCCTAAAGCAACTCAAACAAGCAAAACAGCAGATATCACCAGCCAGGATTTGCCTTTGCCAAAAAAAATAGAAAATTTCACCCAATTTTCTAAAGAGGTTCCTGTCCTAGATGTATCATCTACCTTGATTCGTGATTTACGTAATTATCCTGCCGAATTTAAGGATAAAAAATATTTTGAAAAACACAAACGTAGTTGGACTATGCAGGTAATGGATGTTGCCGAGCATGACATCATCACTGGTTATCTAAAAGGGAGAAATGACCGTGATAAGTTCGCCTATTTTCGTTATAAAAACAAAGCAGGTGAGTCGCGTTATATTTTAACTTATGGTTTGGCAAAATCCAGCCAAGATGCAACCAATTTAGCCAAAGCTACTGATTTGGGTTTGCCGTCAACAGTGGCTGCTGTACCAGAAAAAATGGAACGTTATTTAAGTATGATTGATACTTATGAGCGCAATGATGATATTGTTGATTTAGCGCCCAACGCACCAAGAAAAATTCGCCTGCAAGCAACTAAATCTCAAGTGCCACCTGCCACACCTAAAGAAGTCAGTAAGCCAAGCACTCCACCGCCTGCTCAGCATATGAAACCACAAAATACAACATCTGGAGCAAAATCTACCGAACAAGGTGAGGTGTCTTATGGCAATACAGGCTCTCGCTCAAATGCCAACACTGAACAGCGTAGTAATCGCGTGAATGAAAACCGTCAAAATAACAATGCACCTGTCCAGCAAAAACCAAAACCAAAACCGCAAAGAGAAACGGTGCGCGAAAATCAAGCTGATGATACTGTAGAATATAAAGCTCATGGTAAAGTTGAATATACCACTAAAAAAGAACACAGTCAAAAAGTTGAACACAAATCCAGACCTGAGCATAGAGCTGAAACTCGAACGGATAATAAAACAGAATCGCGTACTGAAAACAGACCAAAACCTGAGCATAAACCAAAGGAACCCGTTGCCGTGCCAATGACTAATACGCCAAGCACGCCCGGTTCAGATTAATGGATAAATCATGATAGAAAATGTAGATGCAAAAACTGTTTTGGCAGATTTAAAGGCGGGTAATGAGCGTTATATTGCCAATCTTGCCAGTACTGACATGTTAAAAATTCCACCTCCAGAATTGGTTGATAAGCAAAAGCCTAAAGCCATTATTTTGGGTTGTTCGGATGCACGTGTACCTGTTGAACTGATTTTTGACCAAAGTTTGGGTGATTTGTTCGTGATTCGGGTGGCAGGAAATATTGTTGCTCCTAGTCAAATTGGCTCTATTGAATTTGCTGCTGAAAAATTTGGTACGCATTTGGTGGTGGTTTTAGGGCATAGTAACTGTGGGGCAGTCAGTGCTTGTGTGGACACTTTGATTAATCCAGAACAGTATTATTCTCCAAATCTGCAATCCATTGTCGATAGAATTCGCCCCAGTGTTTATAATTTACACGAAATTATGACTGCAGGCGACAAAACCGCAGATATGGCAGAGTTTATGAGTCGTGCGGTACGCGCTAATGTGCGTATGTCGGTGAGTCAGTTAAAACATGGCTCACGGATTTTGGAAGATTTAGTAAACAGTGGACAATTGATGATTGTTGGCGCTGAATACGATGTAACCACAGGCAAAGTTAATTTTATTGAATAAAAATCAATCAAAATAATTGAGAGTAAACTATGAAAACCATTTCTCAACCTAAAAATTCTTTACAGATTAAAGGAGTGCAAAACATTCCTTTAGTATCGGAAGGTTTTGTTTATAATCACACCATGTTGCGAGTAAAAGACCCAGTCAAATCGCTTGAATTTTATACAGGAATTTTGGGTATGACGCTATTGCGCCACAGTCAGTATCCTGATGCAAAATTTGATTTGTATTTTTTGGCAAAATTAACCCAAGAAGAGCGAGAAAATTTACCAGAGGTTGTGGATTTAGCCGCTTATGTTTCACGTCAGCGAGCAATTTTGGAATTAACTCATAACTATGGCAGTGAAAACGATGCCGATTTTTCTTACCATAATGGTAATAGCGAACCACGTGGTTTTGGGCATATTTGTTTTAGTGTTCCTAGTTTAGAAGAAGCTGTAGCATGGTTTGATAAAAATGAAGTCATCTTTCAAAAACGCCCTGAAGAAGGCGGCATGAAAGACATTGCATTTATTAAAGACCCTGATGGTTACTGGATTGAGTTAATTGAAATCAAATACTGATGCAATATACCCATTATTTTTTAAAAAAATGTTGGGTATTAATTAGCGATTTTTTGAATTTATCAACGTTTTGGGGTATGATAACAAGAAAATTTATGGGCTTTCCCATAATTTTGACTAGGCACTTGATTTTTAAAATCAAGCACTCAAAAACTTGAAAAGGAACCATCTATGTCAATGCTTGCTGAATACAGAAAACACGTGGAAGAACGTGCAGCTTTAGGCGTTCCGCCACAACCTTTAACCGATGCACAAACCGCTGATTTGGTTGCTTTATTAAAAAACCCACCAGCGGGTGAAGAAGCTTATTTGGTGGATTTATTAGAAAACCGTGTGCCAGCAGGTGTTGACCAAGCTGCTTATGTTAAAGCTGCTTTTTTAAATGCTGTTGCCAAAGGTGAAACTGTTTCACCTTTAGTTAGTAAAGAACATGCAGTGTATTTATTGGGAACAATGTTGGGCGGTTACAATGTTGCACCATTGATTGAGCTTTTGGATAACGCTGAACTTGGCGGCTTGGCAGCAGATGCTTTAAAAAAGACTTTGCTAGTATTTGATGCGTTTCATGACGTAGAAGAAAAAGCCAAGGCGGGTAATGCTCACGCTAAAGCAGTGCTTGAATCTTGGGCAAATGCTGAATGGTTTACCAGTCGTCCTGACGTACCACAAGAGATTAAGATTACTGTATTTAAAGTAACTGGTGAAACCAACACTGATGATTTATCGCCTGCTCAAGATGCGTGGAGTCGTCCCGATATTCCACTACATGCCAATGCCATGCTTAAAAATACCCGAGACGGCATCAATCCTGAAAAACCAGGTGAGGTTGGTCCTTTAAGTCAAATTAAAGAACTGATTGCCAAAGGTAATCAAGTGGCTTATGTGGGTGATGTTGTTGGTACAGGTTCAAGCCGTAAATCAGCAACCAACTCAGTACTTTGGTTCTTTGGTAACGAATTGCCTCACATTCCAAATAAAAAAGATGGCGGTGTTTGTTTGGGCGGTAAAATTGCGCCTATCTTTTTTAACACTATGGAAGATGCAGGCGCACTGCCGATCGAAATTGATGTTACCAGCATGAACATGGGTGATGAAGTTACTCTAAAAATTGACCATGCAAATGCAACCGTTTCTGCCTTTAAAAATGGTGAGCAAATTGCTCAATCTACCCTAAAAACACCTGTATTGCTTGATGAAGTTCGCGCAGGTGGCCGTATCAATTTAATCATTGGGCGCAGTTTAACTGCTAAAGCTCGCGAAGCTTTAGGGCTTGAGCCTTCAACCTTATTCCGTGCCCCAGAACAACCAGTTGATACTGGCAAAGGATATACGCTTGCCCAAAAAATGGTTGGACGTGCTTGCGGCTTACCAGAAGGCAAGGGCATCCGTCCAGGCACTTATTGTGAGCCAAAAATGACCACTGTTGGTTCGCAAGACACAACAGGTCCAATGACACGCGATGAATTAAAAGATTTGGCGTGCCTTGGTTTTTCAGCGGATTTGGTGATGCAATCATTCTGTCATACCGCAGCCTATCCAAAACCCATTGATGTAGTTACACATCATACGCTACCTGATTTTATTATGAATCGTGGCGGCGTTTCACTTCGCCCAGGTGATGGTGTAATTCATTCATGGTTAAACCGTATGCTACTACCAGATACCGTAGGCACAGGTGGCGACAGTCATACTCGTTTCCCAATTGGTATTTCTTTCCCGGCAGGTTCTGGATTGGTGGCGTTCGCAGCAGCAACAGGCGTGATGCCGCTTGATATGCCAGAATCAGTGTTGGTAAAATTCAAAGGAAAAATGCAGCCTGGTATTACGCTGCGTGATTTGGTGCATGCCATCCCTTATTATGCAATCCAAGCTGGCGATTTGACGGTTGAGAAAAAAGGTAAGAAAAACATTTTCTCAGGTCGTATTTTAGAAATTGACCTAACTGAAATGGAAAATGACTTAACCGTTGAACAAGCGTTTGAGTTGTCAGATGCATCGGCTGAACGTTCTGCCGCAGGCTGTGCGATTACGGTGTCAGAAGATAAAGTTGCCGAATATCTTCGTTCAAATATTGTCATGTTAAAATGGATGATTGCTGAAGGTTATGGTGATGCTCGTACTTTGGCGCGCCGTGCTGAAAACATGCAAAAATGGTTGGATAATCCAAGTCTATTAAAAGCTGATGCAGATGCTGAATACGCAAAAGTGTATGAGATTGATTTATCTGAAATTAAAGAACCAATCCTATGCTGTCCAAACGACCCTGATGATGCTAAATTATTATCAGAAGTAGCTGGTGATAAGATCGATGAAGTGTTTATTGGTTCTTGTATGACCAACATTGGTCATTTCCGCGCAGCAGGTAAATTGCTTTCTGGCGTACCAGCAGGCAGCCTAACCACTCGTTTATGGATTGCTCCACCAACTAAAATGGACGAACGTCAATTGATGGATGAGGGTTATTACAATACGTATGCTCAAGCTGGCGCCCGTACTGAAATGCCTGGCTGTTCACTATGTATGGGTAACCAAGCTCGTATTGCTCCTAATAGCACAGCGGTTTCGACGTCTACTCGTAACTTCCCGAACCGTTTAGGTCAAGGGGCGAATGTGTATCTAGCATCAGCAGAATTAGCTTCTGTGGCGTCTGTACTTGGTAAATTGCCAACAGTGGATGAATACATGAACTATGCTGGTAAGCTGCAATCTATGGAAGCCGAAGTTTATAATTATTTAAACTTTGATAAAATGACTGATTACACTGAAAAGTCATATAAAATCAACGTAGCTCAATTGACCTAATCACACCCAAATAAAAAAATACCACTGTCTTATGATGGTGGTATTTTTTTTTATTTTTTTGTAAAGTAGAATGGACAACAAAAATGAATGTGGTATAATTTACCGCTTTTTTAAAATCATTGGTTTTAAAAGCACAATTAAAATATTGCCGTACAAGCGGTTGAATCATCAAAATTTGCCAATATATAGATGGCAGGTTTGATATTTGCTCTTGTTAAATCTAGATTGGTATTTTACCAATATCACTGAACCTTAAAACTGAATGATTTAAGTTTTATGGGTTTTTTCTTTTAACCCCTATCTGAGATGGTAATCTGATATGAGCGTTACACCTGTAAATCCAATTTCCCATGCCACCAACAAATATTATTTAGACCGTCAAAATAAAATGGAATCTAATGTTCGTAGTTATCCCCGTAAGCTTCCCCTAGCCATTGCTAAGGCTAAAGGTTCTTGGGTAACCGATGTTGAAGGCAACGAGTACCTTGACTTTTTAGCGGGCGCTGGCACCCTAGCTTTAGGGCACAACCATCCCCAAATTATTTCAGCAATAAAAGAAGTGCTGGATAGTGGCTTGCCATTACATACATTGGATTTGACAACTCCGATGAAAGATGCGTTCAGTGCTGAATTGTTGTCGTTTTTTCCAAAAGATGAGTATGTATTGCAGTTTACAGGTCCATCGGGAGCTGATGCTAATGAAGCAGCAATTAAACTTGCCAAAACCTATACAGGACGCGGCAATGTAATCGCTTTTTCTGGTGGTTTTCATGGCATGACGCATGGAGCATTGTCCTTGACGGGCAACCTAAATGCCAAAAATAACGTGCAAAACTTAATGGCGGGTGTGCAATTTTTACCATACCCACACGAATATCGTTGCCCTTTAGGAATTGGCGGTGAACAAGGCGCAAAAGCTTTAACGTATTACTTTGAAAATTTTATTGAAGATGTAGAAAGTGGCGTGGTTAAGCCTGCAGCGGTAATTTTAGAAGCGATTCAAGGGGAGGGCGGTGTTGTACCAGCACCAATTGAATTTTTACAAAAAATCCGTGAAGTTACGCAAAAACATGGTATTTTAATGATTGTTGATGAAGTGCAAGCTGGATTTTGTCGTAGCGGCAAAATGTTTGCCTTTGAACACGCTGGCATTTTACCTGACATCGTGGTGATGAGTAAGGCAATTGGTGGCAGTCTACCTCTTGCGGTACTTGCCATCAAAAAACAATTTGATGCTTGGCAGCCTGCTGGGCACACAGGCACGTTTCGTGGCAGTCAGCTGTCAATGGCGGCAGGCTTTACCGCTCTTAAAATCATGCGTGAAGAAAACCTTGCTCAAAATGCTAAAGAGCGCGGTGAATATTTGATGACCGCTTTGCAAGAACTGTCCAAAAAGTATCCTTGTATCGGTCATGTGCGTGGTAAAGGCTTGATGATGGGAATTGAGATTGTTGATGAGCGTCAATCTGCCAATCAAATCGGCTCATACCCAGAAGATGGCGAGCTTGCTGCGGCAATCCAAAAAGCATGTTTTAACAATAAATTACTGCTAGAACGCGGTGGACGTGGCGGTAACGTTGTACGCGTACTGTGTGCGGTCAATATCAGCCAGAAAGACTGTGAAGAAATGGTGAGTCGTTTTGAAAAATCAGTGATACAGGCGTTAGCGTCAGTGCGTGGCTGATGAATTTATCATTGCTAAATTATTATCTAAAAAAGAGCTTAATTTATTTAAGCTCTTTTTTTTATTTATCAAAATTTTGGATGTAAAAGGGCATACAAAAAATGAATGAGTACTTTGGGTTCAATGATGATTGTGGCAACAGTGCCAAATAATGCCCCTGTTAAATGAGCTAAATGATTAACATGGCTATTATTTTGTTTATTAGCGTAAATGCTATAAGCCATATAAATAATAGCAAATAAAATAGCTGGAATTGGAAGAATTCCAAAAAAATAAATTAAATTCCAAGGATATAATAATACAAAAGCAAATATAACAGCCGTTACGCCTCCTGATGCGCCCAGTGTAATGTAATTAGGGTTATTTTTATATTTTATAAAATCAGGAATGGCTGAGACAGCAATCGCGCTAATATAAAATAATAAAAAACCTAAAAATCCAAATTTATAAATATATAGTTTTTCTATTGCTTGTCCAAAAAAGAAAAAATTAAACATATTAAACAATAAATGCCAACCGTCTTTATGAACAAAACCATAAGTAATAAAACGGTCAATTTCACCTTTTTGAACAAGCGTAGCATTAAAAACCAACCGTCTTAATAAATTTGGCATTTGCCAAGCCATTAAACTTACTAAAATAGTAATAATTAAAATAACAGTTGTATGAGTCATAATAAAAAAATAAATAAAAATAAATAAAATAATTTATTATAAGTTAAATTAATTTTTTGGTAAATAATAATAAATTTAATGGAATAATTTTAATTTGTGTTATGGGTTGATTTTGCTATAATGATTTTTTTAAATTAAATTGGGTTTTTATGTACGATTTTATTGCGATTGGAAATGCACTGGTAGATACTGAATTTGAGTTGAATGAAGAAATTTTGGCGAAAATAGGGCTTGCTCGTGGCAGTATGACGCTTGCCGAAAAAGATGCTCAA
This sequence comes from Moraxella sp. I5G, assembly GCF_055193055.1. NCBI lineage: Bacteria > Pseudomonadati > Pseudomonadota > Gammaproteobacteria > Moraxellales > Moraxellaceae > Moraxella > Moraxella sp. I5G. The sequence goes on from NZ_JBUXLH010000007.1 coordinate 57,881, forward strand.
AACGCTTTGTTTTCAAAGCTTGCCAGCCATCAAGTTTATTCTGCTAAAAAAACAGGCGGTGGCAGTGCTGCCAATTCGGTGTGTGCTTTTGCTGGGTTGGGTGGAACGGCTTATTATCACTGCTGTGTGGGCGATGATGAGTTTGGAGAGTTTTATTTATCAGATTTAGCTGATTTTGGTGTAAGGACTTGCAAAGATAAAGCCATGATTCATGGAGTAACGGGAAGCTGCGCGGTTTTGGTTACACCTGATGGTGAGCGTACAATGCAAACTTATTTGGGAGCAAGCAGTGAAATTGGCATGAAAAATATTGATTTTGATGTTCTAAAGGGTGCAAAAATTTTATATTTAGAAGGCTATTTGGCGATGAATGAAACGTTACTGCCTGTCATTCGTCAGCTGATTAGTACCGCTAAAACTAATAATGTTAAAATTGCAGTTAGTTTTGCTGACCCAGCAGTCGTAACATTTGCTAAACAAGGGCTGTTGGACTGGCTGGCTTTGGGTGCGGATATGATTTTTTGCAATTTGGACGAAGCCAAAATTTTTTCAGATAGCGATGACGATGAAAAAGCAGTGCAAACACTGCTGGATTACGTAAACTTAGCAGTTGTAACCAATGGTAAAAATCCAACTCATCTTGCCCAAAAATTGGCTGAAAATATCAGCATTGAGAAAATCGCCGTACCTTCTGCAAAAGCGGTGGTGGATACTAATGGAGCAGGCGATAACTTTGCAGGCGCGTTTTTATACGGCTTAACTCAAGGGTTGGACATAAAAAAGTGTGTCATGCTGGCAGGATTGGTTGCTAGTCAAGTGGTGGCAAAGTTTGGGGCGAGATTGGATAAGAGTAATTATGTAAACGCAAAAAATCAAATGATTTAATTATCTGATTAACTAGATTATTTAATTTAAGGAAAATTATGACAAAAAGCATTCAACAACGCGCCGAACTTCAACGCCGTATTTGGCAAATCGCTAATGATGTCCGCGGTTCTGTCGATGGTTGGGATTTTAAACAATACGTTTTGGGCTCACTTTTCTACCGCTTTATTAGCGAAAACTTTGCTAATTATATTGAAGGTGGTGATAAAAGCGTGAACTATGCTGGCTTATCTGATGACATCATCACGCCAGAAATTAAAGCAGATGCGGTAAAAACCAAGGGTTATTTTATTTACCCGAGCCAATTATTTAAAAATGTCGTGGCGAATGCCAACACCAATCCAAATCTTAACACCGAATTAAAACAAATCTTTAACGACATTGAAAACTCCGCCATAGGCTACCCTTCTGAACAGGATATCAAAGGCTTATTTGCTGATTTTGATACCACCAGCAACCGATTAGGTAATACCGTTGCCGATAAAAACAGCCGTCTAGCTGCTGTATTAAAAGGCGTTGCCGAGTTAGATTTTGGTGACTTTGAAGATAATCATATTGATTTATTCGGTGATGCTTACGAATTTTTAATTTCCAACTATGCCGCTAATGCCGGTAAATCGGGTGGTGAGTTCTTTACGCCACAATGTGTTTCCAAGCTGATTGCTCGACTGGCTTTATATGGACAAGATAAAGTTAATAAAATTTACGATCCGGCGGCCGGTTCGGGTTCTTTATTATTGCAAGCGAAAAAACAATTTGATGAACACATCATCGAAGAGGGATTCTTCGGGCAGGAAATTAATCACACCACTTACAACCTTGCTCGTATGAATATGTTTTTGCATAACATCAACTACGACAAGTTTGATATCGCCCTTGGCAACACCTTAATGAATCCGCAATTCGGCGAGGATAAACCCTTCGATGCTATCGTTTCTAACCCACCTTACTCCGTGAAATAGATTGGCTCGGATGACCCAACGCTGATTAACGATGAACGCTTTGCTCCTGCCGGCGTACTTGCGCCGAAATCCAAAGCGGACTTTGCCTTTATTTTGCATGCGTTAAGTTATCTTTCAGCAAAAGGTCGCGCGGCGATTGTCTCCTTCCCCGGTATCTTTTATCGTGGCGGTGCCGAACAAAAAATTCGCCAATATTTGGTGGATAATAACTATGTGGACGCGGTGATTGCCTTAGCACCCAATCTATTTTATGGTACCAGTATTGCGGTGAATATTTTGGTGCTTTCCAAAAAATACTCAAACCGTTCAAAAATCCAATTTATCGATGCCAGCGGTTTATTTAAATCCGCCACCAATAACAATATTTTGGAGGAGGAACATATTGAGCAAATTCTCAAACTCTTTGCCGATAAAAAAGATGTGCCACATTTAGCCAAATCCGTGTTCTTTGAAGACATCGTTAACAATGAATACAACCTTGCGGTGAGTTCTTATGTGGAGCAAAAAGACACTCGAGAAGTGATTGATATCGATAAACTCAACGCAGAAATTAAACAAACCGTTGCCAATATTGACCGCTTGCGTGCCGAGATTGATAAGATTGTGGCGGAGATTAAGGGGTAAAAACACCATGAAAAACAACCGCACTTTTTTAGAAAAATTATTGGATGAGGCTGAGGTGAAGTGGAAACCCTTAGGAAAAGTCACTGATATAAAAACAGGTCAGTCAGTTAGCAAAAATATTATTGCACAAAACCCTGGAATATACCCTGTCATCAACAGTGGACGTGAGCCCTTAGGATTTATTGATGAGTGGAACACTGAAAATGATCCTATTGGTATTACAACAAGAGGTGCTGGCGTTGGCTCAATTACTTGGCAAGAAGGTAAATATTTCCGAGGAAATCTTAATTATTCTGTAACAATCAAATCAGAATATGAATTAAATGTTCGCTTTCTTTACCATATACTGCTCCATTTTCAAAAAGAGATTCATAATTTATGCTCTTTTACAGGGATTCCAGCGCTAAACGCTAGCGAGCTAAAAAAATTAGAAATCCCCATCCCCCACTCTCCGTTCAAACCGAAATCGTAAAAATTTTGGACGCATTGACAGCGCTTACCAGCGAGCTTACACTACGTCAAAAACAATATCAATACTATCGGGAGAAATTGTTAAGTGAAGAAGAGCTTGGGAAGGTTGGGTTTGAGTGGAAAACTCTAGATCAAATTTCAGAAAATTTAGATTCTAAAAGAAAACCTATTACAAGTGGCTTACGTACTTCAGGTAAAATTCCTTATTATGGAGCTTCTGGTATTGTTGATTATGTAGGGGATTACATATTTGATGGAGATTTTTTACTTATTTCTGAAGATGGGGCTAATTTATTAGCTAGAAATACGCCTATTGCATTTAGTGCCACTGGAAAAATATGGGTAAATAATCATGCCCATATTCTAAAATTTAACTCTTACGAAGAACGTCGATTCATTGAATTTTATTTAAACAAAATAGATTTAACTCCTTATATTTCAGGTGCTGCTCAGCCAAAATTAAATAAGAAGAATCTAAATAGCATTAAAATACCAATTCCTAGTATTCCTAAACAACAACGCATCGTTTCAATCTTAGATAAATTTGAAACTCTCATCAATTCCATCACTGAAGGCTTGCCTTTGGCGATTAAGCAAAGCCAAAAGAGGTATGAATATTACCGAGAATTGCTATTAAATTTCTCGTAACCCGTAGGGCAGAAAAAAATTAATGATAAGGAACCCTTATGACCCAACATAAAACCATCGCCGAATCCAACAATTTTATCGTTTTAAATCAATATGACAAATTTGTTGAAGAACCTAATGCAGGCTATCAAACAGAAGGAAGTCTTGAGCGTGAATTGATTAGTGATTTGCAGAGGCTAGGCTATGAGTATTTGCAGGGTCTTAATAATCATGATGCACTGGTTAAAAACTTACGGGTACAATTACAACACTTAAATAATGTGGTTTTCTCCGATGCTGAATGGCAGCGTTTTTTAGAGGAATATTTGGATAAACCGAGCGATAGCTTGATTGAAAAAACTCGCAAAATTCATGAGGACTCTATTTATGATTTTGTGTTTGATGATGGACACATTCAAAACATCTATTTGCTAGATAAAAAAAATCTTGCCAATAACACCTTGCAAGTTATTAATCAATTTGAGCAAACTGGCAGCTATAACAATCGCTATGATGTGACAATTTTGGTGAATGGTTTACCGCTTGTGCATCTTGAACTCAAAAAACGTGGTGTGGCGATTCGTGAAGCCTTTAATCAAATTCATCGTTACAGCAAAGAAAGTTTTAATAAAGAAAATTCGCTCTTTAAATACATTCAGATTTTTGTTATTTCCAACGGCACAGATACCCGCTATTTTGCCAACACCACCAAACGCGATAAAAACAGCTATGATTTTACAATGAATTGGGCGATAGCAAAAAATACTCCAATTAAAGATTTAAAGGATTTTACGGCAACATTCTTACAAAAACGTACTTTGCTTGATGTGTTGGTGAATTATTGCGTGTTTGATGTTTCCGATACCCTATTGATTATGCGTCCGTATCAAATTGCCGCCACTGAGCGTATTTTATGGAAAATCAAAAGTTCTTATTTGGCTAAAAATTGGAGCAATAAAGAAAGCGGCGGCTACATTTGGCACACCACCGGTTCAGGCAAAACGCTCACCAGCTTTAAAGCCGCACGCCTTGCAACCAAATTAGACTTTATTGAAAAAGTGTTTTTTGTGGTCGATAGAAAAGATTTGGATTATCAAACCATGAAGGAATACCAGCGCTTTTCGCCAGATAGCGTGAATGGTTCGGAAAGTACGGCTGGACTGAAACTCAATATTGAAAAAGACGATAACAAAATTATTGTTACTACGATTCAAAAACTCAATAACCTGATGAAATCCGAAGCTAAATTACCGATTTACGATAAACAAGTCGTCTTTATCTTTGATGAATGTCATCGTTCTCAATTTGGTGAAGCGCAAAAAAACCTAACGAGAAAGTTCAAAAAATACTATCAATTTGGATTTACTGGCACGCCGATTTTTTCAGATAATGCATTGGGTGCGGAAACCACTGAAAGCGTGTTCGGCATTAAACTTCATTCTTACATTATCACCGATGCGATTCGTGATGAAAAAGTGTTGAAATTTAAAGTGGATTACAATGATGTTCGCCCACAATTTAAGAGTATTGAAACCGAAAAAAATCTTGAAAAACTGACCACACTTGAGAAGAAACAAGCTTTTTTACACCCAGAACGTATCAAGCAAATTGCCCAATATGTTTTAGATAATTTTAGACAAAAGACTCATCGTTTTAATGCCGGTAATAATGGCTTTAATACGATGTTTGCTGTAAGTAGCGTGGATGCGGCCAAAGCTTATTATCAAACTTTTAAACAGTTACAAAGTGCGATCAAAAATCCACTAAAAATTGCGACAATCTTTTCATTTGCAGCCAATGAAGACCAACAAGATGCGGTTGGCGATATTGCCGATGAAAGCCTTGAAGTGGATGCGATGAATTCTACTGCCAAAGAATTTTTAAAATCAGCGATTGACGATTATAACGGCTATTTTAAGACGAATTATAATGTGGATGGTAAATCCTTCCAAAATTACTATCGTGATTTAGCCAAACGTGTCAAAAATAAAGAAGTGGATTTATTGATTGTCATTGGGATGTTTTTAACCGGTTTTGATGCCCCAACCTTAAACACGTTATTTGTGGATAAAAATCTTCGCTATCATGGTTTGATTCAAGCCTATTCTCGTACAAACCGCATTTACAACAGCACCAAAACTTTTGGCAACATCGTAACCTTCCGTGATTTGGAACAAGATACCATTGATGCGATTACCCTTTTCGGTAAATCCAATACGCGCAATATCGTATTAGAAAAAAGTTACCAAGAATATATGGAAGGCTTTACCGATGCTGGCGTGGCCCGTCGTGGGTATTTGGATGTCATTACTGAGTTAAAAGAAAGATTCCCAAATCCAGATGAAATTCAAACCGAAAAAGATAAAAAAGCCTTTGTAAAATTATTTGGTGAATATTTGCAGGTTGAAAACATTCTGCAAAACTATGATGAGTTCGCTACCTTACAAGCATTTCAATCGCTTGATATCAGCGATGTAAAAGCTGTTGAAGCATTTAAAGAAAACTATTATTTAACAGATGATGCTTTTGCTAAAATGCAACCGATTGATATGCCAAGTGAACGCAGCATTCAGAATTACCGTTCAACTTACAACGATATTCGCGATTGGCTCTGTCGCCAAAAAGAAGGGGATGAAAAAGCCAAATCAACCATTGATTGGGATGATGTGGTGTTTGAAGTGGATTTATTAAAATCCCAAGAAATTAATTTAGATTACATTTTAGAATTGATTTTTGAACATAACAAAAAAATCAAAAATAAATCTGAACTCATTGATGAGATTCGAACCACAACCCGAGCCAGCCTAGGAAACCGAGCCAAAGAAACTTTGATTGTGGATTTTATTAATCAAACTGACTTGGATAACATTGCTGATAAAGTTGGTATTATTGAATCTTTCTTCCAATTTGCCCAAAAAGAGCTACAAAAAGAAGCCAATGAATTAATTAGCAGTGAAGGATTAAATATTGAAGCGGCAAAACGTTATATTAACGTATCCTTAAAACGTGGATACGCGAGTGAGCAAGGTACGGATTTAAATGATGCTCTACCCAAAATGAGCCCACTTAATCCGCAATACCATGACAAAAAAGGAAGAGTTTTCCAAAAAATTGATGCCTTTGTTAAGAAGTTTAAAGAAATTGATTTTATCAAATAGTGTGCAGGTGGTTTTTATAAAAAAAATTTTCCAAACCATGTTACAATGAAACAAATATTAATTCGGAGCATGTATGTCTGATTTATCCAAACACCGCCAAACGTTATTTTGTAAAGATGAAAAAGCCATTTTAGAGTATGAAACCGCTATGAATCGTGCCATTCAAGCGGTTAAAAATTGGCTTGATGACGATAAAATGTATACGGGCGGCAGCATTCGCCAATTGCGGTCTCAAATTCGTTTTTTACCATCCAAAGAAGGCTTGGGGCTGGATGGTGCTTTGGAGCGGGCAATTGATTTATTTTTAAATAAAAGCTTAAAAGTTCACCATCCGCATTCTTTGGCGCATCTACATTGCCCAACTATGGTTGCCAGCCAAGTTGCTGAAGTTTTGATTAATGCCACCAACCAATCTATGGACTCATGGGACCAAAGCCCATCGGGTTCTTTGATGGAAGTTTTATTAATTGATTGGCTTCGTCAAAAAGTGGGTTTTGGCACTGGCGACGCTGGCGTATTTACGTCAGGTGGCACTCAGTCTAACTTGATGGGCGTACTTTTAGCTCGCGATGCCTGCATTGCCAAACATTATCAAGCAGCAGATGGTAAACCTTGGTCGGTGCAGCGTAATGGTCTGCCACCAGAAGCCATTCAAAAAGTTAAAGTTTTATGTTCAGAAAATGCTCATTTTAGCGTTCAAAAAAATATGGCAATGATGGGCATGGGTTTTGAGTCAGTGGTTGCTGTGCCTGTTAATGAATGCGCTCAAATGGACGTCAGTGCTTTACAAGAGATTGTTAAAAAACTTAGCGACGATGGCAAAATCATTGCTTGCATTGTCGCCACCGCTGGCACAACTGATGCTGGTGCTATCGATGATATGAATGCCATTCGTGATATTGCCGATGCTTGTGGTGCGTGGCTGCACGTCGATGCTGCTTGGGGTGGGGCGCTGATTTTGTCCAATCAATACCGTCATTTACTGCAAGGTATTGAAAAGGCGGATTCAGTTACACTAGACTTTCATAAGCATTACTTCCAAACTATATCCTGCGGCGCATTTTTATTAAAAGATAAAGATAACTACCGATTTATGCATTATGAAGCCGAATATCTAAATTCAGCTTATGATGAAGAACATGGCGTGCCAAATTTGGTATCTAAATCTTTGCAAACCACTCGCCGATTTGATGCGTTAAAATTATGGCTAACGGTAGAAGCGCTTGGTGAAGATTTGTACGGTTCCATGATTGACCATGGCGTGGATTTAACCCGTGAAGTGGCAGAATACATTAAAAACACCGATGAGCTTGAGCTTTTGGTTGAACCACAATTTGCGTCTGTGCTATTTAGAGTTGCACCAAAAGATTATCCAGAACAATTCATTGATAGCTTAAATCAAAATGTCGCTGATGAACTGTTTGCGCGCGGTGAAGCCAATATTGGCGTTACTCGAGTTATTGATAAAAACCGTAATGTTCAGTCCCTAAAAATGACCACTCTAAGTCCAATTGCAACACTGGATGACGTAAAAACGTTATTAAATGATGTTTTAAAAGAGGCTTATCGAATCAAAGCCGATATTCAAAACGGTACTTATACTCCACCAATTGCTTAAAATTAGATCAAAATAAAAAACCGATTTTTAATCGGTTTTTTTATTTTATTGCTCTGCCCATTTGGTTTTATCTTTAAAATTACATACCAAATAAACAGGACAAGCACCGCATCTAGGCGTGCGCGCCATGCAGGTGTAGCGTCCATGCAAAATTAAATAATGATGCGCATCCAGTAAAAATTCTTTGGGGATGACCTGCATTAGTTTATCTTCAACTTGCCTAACGGTTTTGCCAGTGGCAAGCCCTGTGCGATTTCCTACTCGAAAAATATGCGTATCCACTGCCATGACAGGTTGACCAAAAGCAGTATTTAACACCACATTAGCGGTTTTTCGTCCAACACCAGCCAGTGATTCCAAATCTTCTCGAGTATTGGGTACTTTGCCATCAAATTTATCCAGTAAATCCTGACAGGCTTTGATGATGTTGTTTGCTTTGGCATTATACAGCCCAATGGTTTTGATGTATTCTTTTAAACCATCCACACCCAAATCCAGTATTTGTTTTGGGGTATTGGCAACTTTAAAAAGTTTATTTGTAGCAATATTGACGCTTTTGTCAGTTGCTTGAGCTGATAAAATAACCGCAATTAAAAGCTCAAATTCATTGCAATAATTTAATTCAGTAACTGGTTCTTTAATGGTTTGAGCTAAAATTTGAAAAAATTGATGCACTTTTTCTTTACTCATACGCCGAGAAGGTGGCGTTTGAGCGGTTTTTGTGGTGGTTAATTTTTTGGATTTAGAAGGTGTTTTGTTCATGATTTTTTATTAAATGATTTTTCCCAAAGTGTAAAACGGCTAATAATCTTACCAAACAAACTGTCTTTTTTGTAATCACCGCGTTTATTTTTATCACAGACGCTTTGCCCTGTTAGTAGTGCCAAGGCTTCAAAAACATGCGATACGGCATAAATATGAAACTGTTTATTGTCAATCGCTTCTAAAATCTCATCCGATAATAATAAATTTTGCACATTACTTTTGGGAAGAATCACGCCTTGATTGCCAGTCAAACCATCTATTTGACAGGCGTTAAAAAATCCTGTAACTTTTTGGCTAACGCCCCCAACTGCTTGAGCAAAACCCAATTGATTCATCGAACCTGTAATGGCAAGGTTTTGCTGAATTGGAACTTGTGCCAGCGCCGAAAACAGCACACACATTTGAGCGAGTGTGGCACTATCGCCATCAACATATGTGTAATTTTGCTCCATTGCCAAGGATGCGCTAAAATTAAGTTCGCCAAATTCGCCAAACAGCGACCGTAAAAAACTTGCCATAATGAGCATGCCTTTAGCGTGTATGTTGCCTGCCAGTTCAATATCTCGCTCAATATCCAAAACGTCGCCTGTGCCAAAATTAGGCTGAATTAGAGCGGTGATTTTGCATGGCAAACCAAAGGCATCTTTGTCGTTATCATTATGACCAAAATCTAAAATCGTCAATGCATTGATTTGTCCGATTGCGCTGCCTGACATACTAAATAATTGATGACCGTTTTTAATTTCTTGCCAATACAGCGATGAGATATGGCTATGGCGTTTTTCTAGATTTTGTAAAGCGGTTTTAACGTGCGCTTTTAGCACCAAAGGACTTTGTACTTTTTGGGCGATATAAGCCGATTCAAACAGCAGATTATTTAAGGTATCTTTATGAAAATCAAAGAAATTTTTATTCTCGCTTAGGCGGCAAAGTTCATCTAAAATCGCTGCTATGGCTGTATTATCAAAAGGCGGCAGCTTATTTTCCTTAACAATTTTGATTATTTTTTGTGCTAAAAAAAGCGTACTTTCAGCATTTTTTGCGATTTTATCATCAAAATCTGCCCGAATCTTAAATAGACGTTCAAAATCGGGGTCGTTTTCTACCAAATCATAATATAAATCGAGCGTCCCCAATAAAATAACTTTAACATCTAAAGGAATATCATCAGGCGTTAAAGAAAGATTTGTGCTTGTGGTAAACAGCTCATCAAGATTGCAAAGGGTGATTTTTTGGGATTGTAGTGAATTTTTTAGCCCTTGCCAAACGTAAGAATACTCAAAAAGCGTTTGAGCATTTAACACCAAATAACCCCCATTGGCTTGGTGTAATAAACCCGACTGTATCATGCTATGGTCGCAATAGGTCGTGCCTTGCTCAGTGGTGTATTGGATTGAACCAAACAGTTTGGCGTAGCTTGATGACTGGCTTTCTGCAAAAATCACAGGACAGCCTGTTTGTTTGCTGTGATGGCTTAGTACATTGACAAAATAACGAGCAGGAATGGGGTTTTGGAAATTGCCAAAAAAACCATCAGCTTCTTCTGTGATAAAAGATGCATTTTTAATCATATCATCTTGAAGATTGATTAAATACTGATGAACCTTTGGCGCAGTAAATGCATCTAATAAAACAGCAAAAAGCGGTTTAATGATTGCACAAGCAGCATCGTGATAAAGGGCGTCTAGTTGTTGGTAAAGCGTTTTTTCTAAGCCATTTAATTGATATTCAATATCATAATATTGTTTTAGTAATTGATTTTTTACTGTTGTATCCAAAGGTTTATCAGCTGTACGACTAGGGATAAAATCAGCTTGACCGTCATTATTAATAATCAATGTTAAGTGATGGTTTTTGGCATCATTATCCAATCGCTCATAAAATTTGCTTTGAGTATCTGAAAAATCTAATTTTAGACGGTCAATTTTGCGCTGGTAGGTAGGCGATGAAAATTTTATCCGTAATTTTTTTTTGGCTTTTTTAAAAATTTCATGAACTGTTTGGGCAAATTTTAGCCCTGTACCAGCCTCAAAATTAAGAGCCAATGGACGATTGGCATCCTTAAAATTATATACATAGACCCAATCATCAGGCGTTGGTTGATATTTGGCATGCTGGGTGAGTAATTCTAAAATCAATGTTTTTTTACCAAGTCCTAATCTGCCCGATGCAAAAATATGATAGCCTGGTTGTTTTATATCCAAAGCGGTGCAAATAGCTTCTCGCGCTCGCTGTTGCCCAAAATATACATCAAATTTTTTTAGCTGGTGGCGTTTGGGCAACGTGTTTGGGTCAGTGTGATAATCTAAATCATAAAGAGTTAGATGTTGTGGGTCTTGTTGTATCAGTTTGGTCATGAATCTATAACAATACTTGATAAGTTATGGTAAATTTGTGCTATTGTAACAGATAAAACCATGATAAAATAGCAAGTTTGCATAAAAACCTATCACGATAATTGACGACAATGACAACAACTCATTTAAAAACTTATTCAAAAATTAATCATGTGGCTTTGGATTTTTTTCATCAAATAAAAACAGCAGCTGGGTCGTTGGATTTGCTATTGACGGATGAGCAAGTTTATCAATTGTTACATTATTTAGATGGACTATTATTGTGGAATAAAGCCTATAATTTAACTGCCATCAGCGACCCAAAGGATGCTTTAGTCAAACATATTTTTGACTGTTTGGCGATTTTGCCAAAATTACCATTTTTGGATAAACAGGATATTTGTCTTTTGGATATTGGCACAGGCGCGGGACTGCCTGCTGTAATTTTGGCTATTTTTAGACCCGATTGGCAGATTTGCGCTTTGGATAGTAATAATAAAAAAATTCGTTTTATTCGCCAAATGGTAGGCGAGTTAGCGCTTAAAAATTTAACACCCATCAATGAGCGTATTGAAAACCATCAAACCACAAAGCCATATGATATTATTACGTCTAGGGCGTTTTCATCTTTAAATGATTTTGTCAGTCTTGCGATGCCTTATTTAAAAACAAATGGTGTTTTTTATGCGATGAAAGGCAAAATGCCAACCGAAGAGGACGTACAAACCCTAAGGGCTATTAACCCAGATTTTTTTGTTCAAACCACCCCTATTAGTGTTCCTGGCTTAAACGAAAGCCGCTGCGTGGTTTATATCAAAACTTTGACAAACAACAAGGAAAAATCATGAATATTATAGCCATTGCCAATCAAAAGGGCGGCGTTGGAAAAAGCACCACAGCAGTTAATTTTGCAGATGCTTTAGCATTTTTTGCTAAAAAATCAGTGTTATTAGTTGATTTGGACCCGCAAGGTAATGCTACAACCAGTTTTGGGCTAGATAAAAATAACCTAGATTATACCATTGCTGATGTTTTATTGGATGATGTTGCTATTACAGATGTTAAAGTTACCACCCAAAACGGTGTTGATGTTCTTGGTGCAAACGGTGAATTGTCAGGCATTGATACTGCTTTAAACCAAAAGTCAGATGCAGCGTTTTTATTAAAAAATGCATTAAGAAATAGCAAGTTAAACTATGATTATGTCATTATAGACTGTGCACCTAGTTTAAGCCTATTAACGGTCAATGCACTATCAGCGGCGGACGGCGTGATTATCCCAATGCAATGCGAATATTATGCATTAGAAGGGGTTGCCGATTTACTGCAAACCATTGATGGATTAAAAGAATTTAATGCCAATCTAACAATTTATGGAGTTTTGCGCACACTTTATGATGGCAGAAGCACTCTAACCAAAGATGTCAGTTCAGAGCTTTTAGCGTATTTTGGTGATAAATTATACCAAACCTACATTCCAAGAAACATTCGTCTTGCCGAAGCACCAAGTTTTGGAAAATCCATTTTTTCTTATAGTAAATCATCAACGGGTGCCAAGGCATATCGTGATTTTATGCAGGAATTTTTGGACAAAATGCCTAAAAAATAGGCGATTTAAATTTGAATAGATTGGATGGGTAATATTATGACAAAAAAACGTGGTTTGGGCAGCGCTCGCGGCTTGAGTGCCTTAATGAACAGCATCAAAAAAGAAAAACAATTTACCCAAGACGGTCACCCTATAAAATCGCCCTTAAATTCTGTTCAAGATGGTGATAAACTGCCCGATAATGAAAATTTGATATTAACCGATGTCGATGTCAATACTTTGCAATCAGGCAAATATCAGCCTAGACGCAATATGGACGAAACATCACTGGCAGAACTTGCCAGTTCGATTAGTCAACATGGCGTTATGCAGCCAATTGTAATCCGTCCGCTATTGGCAAACGAAAAAAAAGAGCATGAAAAAGTAACCCATGAAATTATCGCTGGCGAAAGGCGTTGGCGAGCAGCAAAAATGGCAGGGCTTACCAAAATTCCAGCCATTGAGCGTATATTATCTGATGAAGTGGCAATTGCGCTGGCTTTGATTGAAAATATTCAGCGTGAAGATTTGACGGTGCTGGAGCAAGCAGAGGCTTTGCAAAGATTTCATAGCGAATTTGGTATGAGTCATGCGATGATTGCTGATGTGGTTGGCAAAGCTCGCGCAACCGTAACCAATCTTTTACGCTTAAATCAGCTTAATAATGAAGTAAAAGATTTGTTAGCTGATGGTTTTTTGGATATGGGGCATGCTCGCACCCTGTTAGCATTATCTAGCCAGCAGCAGCCAATCATTGCTAAAAAAATCATTCAGCAAAAAATGACGGTACGCGATGCTGAAAAATTAGTCAAATCTATACTTGACCCACAAAATGGCAATCAAGACGCAGCTCATAAAATTAAAACCACCCAAGACAATCCTAACACTGTATTATTAAATCAAAAGTTATCGGATTATTTTGGTGCCATGGTAAAAATTAAGCAAAACACCCAAGGCAAAGGCAGTTTGGAGATATTTTTTCACAGTGATGATGAATTGGCGGAAATTATAAAACAACTTGGTATAACGTTATAATATCCTGATTGAAATATGCAGGTTGAATAAAAAAAAGGTATAAAATTTGCAACCTTAACGCAGTAGTAATGATACTGCAATTCATTGATGGTTATTGGATAAATAAAGGTTAAATTATGTGGAGTTTGGTTCAAGCCGGCGGTTGGTTGATGTTGCCAATCATTTTATGTTCGGTGGTCGCGTTGGTTATCATTATTGAACGTGCGAAGGTGCTCAGATTCTCGGAAGTTGCCCCAGAAGGCATGCGAGAGGAGTTAATTGGTCAGCTACGCAGTAAGGGTGATTTGGGTAAAAATTTTTTACAAGAAGTCAAGGAGCACTCACCATTGGGTGATATTTTGGCTACGGGTTTACTTTATAGACAGTATGGTCTGGATTCAATGACCATGCATATGCAAAATCGTGCCAGCGTACAAATTCACGCCTTAGAAAAAAACATCAACATGTTAGGAACCATTGGTGCAATTACGCCACTGCTTGGGCTTTTAGGAACAGTTTTGGGGATTATTTCATCGTTTTTAGCAGTATCAGGTAAAGCCATGCAAGACCCTGCGATGCTTGCTGAAGGCGTATCTCAAGCGTTGATTACCACCGCAGGCGGTATGTTTGTGGCAATTCCTGCACTGGTGGCATATCGTTTTTACCAAAGACGCATTGTAGATATCAATGCTAAATTTGAAACAGAAGCAGGGCTTTTGATTCAAGAAATGTACGATTATCATTTGATACCAAATACTCAAAAAACCAATCAAAATTCCGCTCATTTTGAGCTGGATAACATTTAAGCGGTTTACTGATTTAACTGAAGGCGATAAAATGCGTTTTAGAAAACCCACTGTGGAACCCTTAGAAATCAATCTTACCCCAATGATTGTTTGTTTGTTGTTTTTGATTGTTTTTTTGCTAATGGCAACAACATTTAATCATTTTAGTCGTTTAAGCATTATTTTGCCAGAGGCTGAAGGGGTTAAGGTTTTAAATGAAGGCAAGCAAATTGAGGTGGCTGTACAAAAAGATGGCAGTTATTTAGTAAATGGCATTGCATTGGCAAATAACAGTGAAGCAGAACTCATCAATATGCTACAAAAAGAAGCAGGTTCTAACCGTAAACAATTATTTGTCATTGCTGCAGATGCCAACGCTTCTCATCAGTCAGTGGTTAAAGTGATGGATGTGGCGGGAAAAATGGGTTTTTTAAATCTTAATATCAGCACCGTTGTGCCAATTAGTGCAAGAAAAAGTGAAAATCCATGACCAAACAAACAACCTTTGATATTAATAACAAAACTGCCGTTTTTTTACGTTTAATCGCCTACCTAAAACCCTATTGGTGGGCGTTTATTTTGGTGGTAATCGGCTTTGCTATGGGGGCAAGTTCAGAAGTTGCCAGTGCCAAATTATTTGAATATATCATTGATGCCATCAACCAAGATGATAAAACCCGTAAATTCTGGTTTCCGTTTTTGGTGATTTTATTGTTTATTTGTCGCGGCTTAGCATCCTTTTTAGGCGGTTATTATTCAGCATTTATGGCACGCAGTTTGGTTTATGAAATTCGTACAGAAGTATTTAAAAAGTTATTAAAATTACCCAGTCATTTTTATTTATATAATCCAGCTGGAACCATTTCTAGCAAGCTGATTTTTGATGTTGAGCAAGTAACCGCTGCAACAACCGATTCTTTAACAACTTTATTAAAAGATGGTATTACAACCATCGCTTTGTTTGGCTATCTGTTTTATACTAATTGGCGACTTACTTTGGTACTTTTAACGGTGGTACCACCCATTTTCTGGCTGATAAAAACAGTCTCCAAAAAATTTGCCCGTTTGTCTATGGGAATTCAAGAGTCCATGTCAGCCATCAGTCATATCGCCAATGAAGCAATCACTGGTTTTGATGTGGTTAAAAACTATGGCGGTCAAGCCTATGAGCAAGCCCGATTTGATAAAGCATCCAAAGATAATTTAACCCAAGGCATGAAGATGAGTGTTTTTGCGGCGATTAATACGCCCATGGTGCAGCTGCTAATGGCGATGGGCATGTGTTTTGTGGTTTGGCTGTCGCTGCGTCCTGAAGTCTTTGGTAATACCACCGCAGGCGAATTTGCTGCATATTTGGTGGCGGCAGGGCTTTTAGCTCGTCCCATCAAAGCTTTAACCGATGTTAATCAAAAACTTCAGCGTGGCATTGCGGCGGGAGTGTCTATTTTTCATCTGTTGGATGCGGTAGAAGAAAACGATAAAGGCGGTCAAATTATAGATGTGCAGGGTGATATTCGCTTTGAAAAAGTCAATTTGCAGTACGATAATGGCGTGCACGCCTTAACCGATTTTAATTTACACATTAAAGCTGGTGAAACGGTTGCAATTGTTGGGCGTTCTGGCAGTGGCAAAACCACATTGGTTAATTTATTGACTCGCACCATTGAACCAAGTAGTGGGCAAGTGCTGATTGACAATACACCCATTGAGCAAATCAATTTGGCGGATTTGCGTAAACAAGTTACTATGGTAAATCAAAAAATCACTTTATTTTCAGACACGGTTAGAAAAAATATCGCTTATGGTTTATTGGGTGATAAATCATTTGATGAAGTAAAAGCGGCAGCAAAATCCGCTTATGCTCATGATTTTATTATGGATTTACCCAATGACTATGACAGTTTTATCGGAACTGATGGGCTGCAATTGTCAGGCGGTCAGCGACAAAGATTATCCATTGCTAGAGCCTTATTAAAGGACGCTCCAATTTTGATTTTGGATGAGGCAACATCAGCACTGGATAATGAATCGGAATTTTTTGTACAAAAAGCTTTAGAAACTATCATGAAAGGGCGCACTACAGTAGTGATTGCACACCGTTTATCAACCATCGAAAACGCCGACCGTATTGTGGTAATGGATAAAGGAAAAATTGCCGAGATTGGTACACATGATGAGCTTTTAGCAAAAAATGGCATTTATAAAGTCATGTATGAACGCACCTTCAAACAAGATGATGATTTATAAAAGTGATGGCAAGTGATGATAAATTTTGAGCTGATACTCACTCGCGCTTGGCAGAAAAATTCACCTTATTTGTCGCTATTAGCACCATTATCAGGATTGTATGGACTGATTAGTCTTGCTAGAAAACAGCTTTATCAACAGGGTGTTTTGCCAGTTTATCAAGCCCCTGTCCCAGTGCTAGTGGTCGGTAATATCACAGTGGGCGGTTCAGGAAAAACGCCTTTGATCATTGCTTTGGTTCAGTATTTACAAAGTAAAAATATCTTAGTGGGCGTTATTAGTCGTGGTTATGGTCGACAAGATTCAAATACACCATATTTTGTTACAGAAGATGCTACACCGCAACAGGCAGGCGATGAACCGTATTTGATTTTTCAAAGTACAGGCGCGCCAATTGCCGTTGGCAGTAATCGTCAACAAGCCATCGAATTGCTTTTAAAACATCACCCCGATATCACTTTTATTATAAGTGATGATGGGCTGCAACATTATGCACTAGCAAGACAATTTGAGTGGATTGTTGTGGATGGTGCCCGTGGTTTTGGCAATAAAAAACTGTTACCGCAAGGATTTTTAAGAGAACCAGTCAGTCGTTTGGTGGGGGCAACTGTCATTTATCATGATAAAAATGTGCAAAATTATCCCAAAAATACTCGTTTGATGCATCTTGAGCCTGATGCACTGATGCCGCTTTTATTCATTCAAAATCAATCCATACCAAAATCGACTAAAGTTTATGCAGTGAGTGGCATTGGTTATCCAGAACGATTTTTTCAGACATTAACAGAACTAGGTTTTGAGGTGATTCCAAAACCATTTTCTGACCATCACGATTTTTGCTTAGAAGATTTCGTTGATTTGGATGATTTTCCAATCATTACTACCAGTAAAGACGCAGTAAAGATAGCGGTACTTGCCAAGACTTCAAAGCATAAAATTTTCAATAATATCTGGATATTACCCGTAAAAGCTGTTTTATCCGATGCAGTTTATGATACAATAAATCAGCTGCTTGTTCAGATAGGTCACACATCAATTTAGTTTACTGTATATTTACTTTGCAGTTTTTATTTAAATTTCCAATTAAAGGCAATTTATGATACAGCCCACAGATGCCCAGCGTCGCACTATTTATCAGGCAAGACGCGGCTTAAAAGAACTTGATTTTTATATTGACCCTTACGTAAAAAATCATTATTTAATTGCTGATGCCAAAGAGCAAGCAACTTTTGAAAAATTGCTTGGTTATGAAGACCCAGATTTGTTATTGTTTTTTTTGGGACAGGCACAAGCTGACGATGATGCGGTGATGGTACTTATTGACAAAATAAAACGCCTAAAACATCAAAATCATGTATCTTGACGCAGATGTTCGCCCAAGTTATCATTTTAGGGTAATGCAGCTGTTGTTTGTGTTACTAATGCTCGTTTTATCACTATTTGCGGCTTTGGCTTGGTGGCAGTATCTGTTTGTGCTAATATTAGCTTTGATATGTTTGTTTTGGAAAAACAATCTTGCTATCTGCAGTATTAGTACAAGTAACCCCAAGGAACTATGGCAGCTTGGGATTGTCTTTGGTGATGAAATAGAGGTGTTTCAAGCGTATTTAAATCGTGTGCAGCTGATGGATTTTGGGTTTTTAGTGGTACTCAAATTAGATTTTTATTTTGATGAACCTTCGTTTGCACACCAAAGTATTTTTTTATTTAATCAAAATTTGTCAGTGGCTGATTTTCGTAAATTAACCACATTGGCAAAATTTGGTGGTTATTGACGACAACTTTTGGAGTTTTTATGAAAAAACTATGCATTGCATTAGCCGCATTATTGGCTTCAGCCGGCACAGCCTACGCTGAACCTGTTAATGAGCAAATTTGTAAAAGTGTTTATAAGGATGTTTATAGTTTAATGAGCTATGTCGTTCCTTGTGAAGAAGATATTGAAAATCCTGAAATTTTACAAAATGATGGTTATGAAAAGTTGAATTTAAGATTGTATCAATGTGACGCTTTTTTATCTAAGGAAAAAGTGGACGAGTTAAATCAAGAGGTTCAAGAAGAGTTGGAAAAAACGTTTGTTCCTAAGTTTACCGCTCAATTAGAAAAAGATTTACCAGGCTATTGCAAAACTCGCAAAATTGAAATCCAAAAAATGCTAGATACTAAATATCGTATTAATTGATTGCAATAGAAATCTTTAGATTAAAAAAATAAAACGGCCATTTATGAATGAGCCGTTTTATTTCTTAATACATCCATCTTTTAGATTTGATTTATTAATGATTAATTTACTTTACTAAGTTCCATAGAGATGGTTTTGCCATCGCTGGTTTGGCTGACCTTGATGGGTAGGTAGTTTAAACTTGGTGCAACCCAAAAACTGGTCGCACGATTGGTATCATGATGAATTCTATCAATACGAATCACATCATAAGTGCCAGCGGCAACCGTAATTTTACTTGAACCAGATTTTTTAAATTTAGTATTTTCAATTCCGCTTTTTTTAACCAAATAATAATTACCTGTAAAACGTCCATTAATCAATTCTTGACGAATTTGTGATTCTAAACTCAAATCGTCATAAGCTTGACCGGTCATTTTATAGGTACTGGTTTTGCCTTTATAAGTACTGGTTGCGGTTTTAGCGCCATTGTTAAAACTAATGTTATGAGTGCTGCCAACCCCTAAGACTTTGACTGACATGGATGAATTGGACGGCAAAATTTTTCCGCCAGATAATGAAAAGTGTGATGATTGATTGACGCTAGCGATGCCTGCGGCGCTGGCTTTGACACTGTAAGTATAGTTATTGCCATTTTTACTTAATGTTCGTGTTGCTGTGCCTGACTTACCGTTGGCTTTAACGTTGTAAGTTGCTGAAAAACCAGTCAAGTCTGCCGCCAGTGCTGGCATTGATAGAGCTAAAGACAAACAAAAAACACCCAATCCAGAAATTTTGGGAACAAGTTTCATAATATAACCTTTTTTATCCAACCTTCTTTACGGTCATCATCATAAATAAAGTTTGTTGCTTATTTGATATGGCAATCTTATAATTTTGTTCAACTTTTGTCAAAATATCTATCTTTTGACAAGAATTGTTAAATGAATTTAGAAATTTTACTTGAAATTTTGCCGTCAAACGCCATTTTAACTAGTAACCTGATTTTAGGTTTAGATTTATGGAGTTTTTATGAATATTCGTCCTTTACATGATCGCATTGTTGTGCGTCGCACCGAAGAAGAACAAAAAACCGCAGGTGGTATCTTACTTCCCGGCTCTGCTCAAGAAAAACCCCAACAAGGTACTGTGCTAGCAGTTGGCAATGGTCAAATCACCGAAAATGGCGTTCGTCCTTTAGAGGTTAAAGTTGGTGATAAAGTGTTGTTTGGTCAATATGCAGGTCAAACCGTTAAGGTGGATGGTGAAGAACTTTTGATTATGAAAGAAAGCGATGTGCTTGGCGTACTTGAAAACTAATAAATTGGAGAAATTATAATGGCAAAAGATGTAAAATTTGGCGTATCAGCCCGTGAAAAAATGATTGAAGGCGTTAATGTTTTAGCGAACGCTGTCAAGGTAACTTTGGGACCAAAGGGTCGCAATGTGGTCATTGATAAGTCGTTTGGTGCTCCAACCATTACCAAAGACGGCGTATCAGTTGCCAAAGAAATTGAACTTGAAGATAAGTTTGAAAATATGGGCGCGCAATTGGTGCGTGAAGTGGCTTCAAAAACAAATGATGTGGCAGGTGATGGCACTACCACCGCAACGGTATTGGCTCAAGCCATTTTAATTGAGGGCATGAAATCAGTTGCTGCTGGTATGAATCCAATGGATTTAAAACGTGGTATTGATAAAGCCACCCGTGCAGCGGTTGAACAAATCCATGCTTTATCTACTCCTGCTAATGATGACAAAGCAATTGCTCAAGTTGGTTCTATTTCTGCTAACTCTGATGTTAAAATTGGTGAGCTTATCAGTGAAGCCATGCAAAAAGTGGGTAAAAAAGGCGTTATTACTGTCGAAGAAGGTTCAGGCTTTGAAGACGCTTTAGAAGTTGTTGAAGGCATGCAGTTTGACCGTGGTTATATTAGCCCATACTTTGCCAACAAACAAGATAGCCTAACTTGTGAATTTGACAATCCATTAATTTTGCTTGTTGATAAAAAAATCAGCAATATCCGTGAAATTGTGCCTTTACTTGAAAAGGTAATGCAATCAAGCCGTCCTTTGCTTATCATCGCTGAAGATGTGGAAAATGAAGCTTTGGCAACTCTTGTGGTAAACAATTTACGCGGTGGATTAAAAACTTGCGCCGTAAAAGCACCTGGATTTGGCGATAGACGTAAAGCCATGTTGCAAGACATCGCTATCTTAACTAGTGGCGTGGTTATCTCTGAAGAAGTTGGCTTAAGCCTTGAAAGTGCTGAACTTGAGCATTTAGGTACCGCCAAAAAAGTAACCGTTGGTAAAGAAAATACAGTCATCGTTGATGGTGCTGGCAACAAAGCAGATATTGATGCCCGTGTTGAATCCATCCGTCGCCAAGCAGAAGAAGCTACCAGCGACTACGATAAAGAAAAACTACAAGAACGCGTTGCCAAACTTTCAGGTGGTGTGGCTGTGATTAAAGTGGGCGCAGCGACCGAAACCGAAATGAAAGAGAAAAAAGACCGTGTTGATGACGCTCTACATGCAACTCGCGCCGCAGTTGAAGAAGGCGTTGTTCCGGGTGGTGGCGTGGCTTTGGTACGCGCATTATCTGCGTTGGCAGACTTAAAAGGTGATAACGACGACCAAAACGCAGGGATTAACATCCTTCGTCGTGCCATGGAAGCTCCGCTTCGCCAAATCGTTACCAATGCAGGTGATGAAGCATCTGTGATTGTAAATGAAGTGAAAAACGGTCAAGGTAACTATGGTTATAACGCTGCTACTGGCGTGTATGGCGATATGATTGAGATGGGTATTTTAGACCCTGCCAAAGTAACTCGCTCTGCACTAGAGCATGCAGCATCTGTTGCAGGTCTTATGCTAACCACAGAAGTGATGATTACTGACAAACCAGCTCCTGCGGATAATTCAGCTGCTGCAATGGGTGGCATGGGCGGTATGGGTGGCATGGGCGGTATGATGTAATTTGCCTTTGCTTCTAAACAATCCCTAAAGTTTTGGCTTTAGGGATTTTTATTTATATTTTTTGTGGAACATTGTTACCCAATTATTGCTAAAAAATTAGATTGATAAAAATTATTCAAAAATACCATTATAACTATTTGATTTTAACAAAAAAATTTTATAAAAATTTGACTAAAATTTAATCAATAAAGCTGAATCGCTTAATTTTATTGCTTTTTATCATAAAAATATCTTAGTTATCCACAAGGTTATCCACAGATTTTGGGGAAAAGTTGGGAAAATTGTGGGGATTTTTAACATATGAATTTAGAAATCTTAAAAATAACAAAGAGTTAAATTTTAATAAAAATCCCCAAAAATTTATTTTATTGGCAAAGTTTTTGCAATTTTTATAGATTTTGCATTAAAAAAATAATAGGTTTCACAAAAAAATTTATGCAATAAGTTAGTTATCCATGTCTTGATAAATTACAGTTTTTGATAAAGTAAATCCCAAGAAGCTCGTCCATAATCCAAACCACGTTTTTCAAATCTGGTTTGGGGGCGATAATCGGGGCGTTCTGAAAAATTACCAGCACCTGCCAAATTTTGAAATTCGGGCATATTATCCAGCACATCCAGCATCCATAAAGCGTAATGCTCCCAATCAGTAGCACTGTGAAAAACACCATTAGATTTTAGAGTGCGAGCAACCAATGTCATACGTTCTTGGGTAACAAAACGGCGTTTATAATGCCGCTTTTTTTGCCAAGGGTCAGGAAAATAAAGCAGTACAGCATCTAAATGATTGTTGGGTAAATTTTTTAATAAAGCAATCGCATCGCCGTTAATCACTTTTAGGTTGGTCAGTCCAAGCGATTTTGCGGTAAATGCCACCCGACCAATTCCCGGTTCGTGCACCTCAATACCAACAAAATTTTTATTCGGCTGATTTTGTGCCATTTGCAATAAACTGTCGCCCATGCCAAAACCAATCTCAAGATTAAGCGGCGCATCTGGATTATCAAAATAACAACGTAAATCTGTAATTGCATCCACAAGCCCAAGTTGCCCAACAGGCGTGCCGTGATTGATGATAAAGGGTGCAAAACTAGAATCAGTTAGAGCCAATAGGGCGTTTTGATTGATATGGGTGCGCCTGCGCATAAAGGTGCGAATTTTACGAAATTCAATGGGGGTTTTTTCCAAAGCAGCAATCGCCTGCTTGATACTGTTTTTATCCATATCTGGAGTTTGACGGTCGCCACCAACAGGAGCTAAAGGCGTAAAAGTGTGATTTGTGTTTGTCATAAATAAAAAAAAGCGTAAAATAATCCATTATCATTATACCGTAAATAAGCTATTTTCACATGTTTCGCTTACCCTTTTTAGAAGACACCACGCCGCCACCGTTTTATCTACCCCAATTAAACCAAAATAAACGCACACAATTGGATAAATGGTTTATTGGTAGTCGTTCACAAACCTATTATTTAAAAAGATTTCAAGAATTTGATACCAAAGGTAAACTGTACCCCCGTTGGAATTGGGCAGCATTTTTTGGAACTTTTGGTTGGCTTTTGTACCGCAAACGCTATTTGGATTGCTTGGTGTATTGCGTTGCTGGTTGGTCATTTATCAAACTTAATATCGTTATTATTCTTGTCATGTGCCAGTTTTTATTTATTGATAAATTACCCCTTGATTTACAAATGCCAGTACGCATTGGCATTGGTTTGTCAATTTGGCTATTTTGGTCGGCAATGGTAGCGCGTTGGGCAGATGCCTATTATTATCGTATGGCGCGCCGTGAAATTGCTGATGCGGTGGATTTTTATACTGATGAACCAACTCAAAAGCAATATTTGCAGCAACATGGTGGCGTAAGTTTGTTAGGGCTTTTGGGGGCTTTTGGAATTTTTGGAACGCTATTATCTATCATTGCTTTGCAGTTTGTGCCAATTATCGCCATGCAAAAAGAAAAAGCACTGATTCTTGAGAGCTATCAGTATGCTGATGCAGTACAAAAACGCGTAGAAGTGATTTATAACACATCAAAAAACTGCCCAGTGGGAATGCCAGCAACATCAAGCAATCAAAAAATCAGCATTGAAGTTACTGATAAAGCATTTAATTTTCAGACGGATTGTGCAATTATTGCTACCGTTACCAAAGCTCCATACCCTGTGCGTTATCTAAATGGGCAAAATTTGGTTATTTATCATACAAAAAATAAGCAGGGTGAATCCATCTGGCGTTGTCAAACGTCATTAAATAAAGAACAAGCACCCAAAAGATGCTTGTAATGGATACTTGTAATTGATAGAAGTGTTGGCTTATAAAACCATCACTTCATCGCTAAAATTATCATCAACGCGTTTACCATCACACAATACTGAATATACCATACAATTTAACTGTTGTTTTTGGGTATTAAGTGTTTGAATAAAAGAATGTGATAACTGACAATCTCCATCTGAAATCATCAAAATATCTGCCTTTTGGTAGTTGGATGTGTTTTTGATGATATTAAGTGCTGTTTGTAGTGGGGTTTGAAAATCCGTACCACCGCCAAAACCATGTTGTAAAAACCGAAGCAGTCCTGACAGGTTGGTTTCATTATGCAGCGTGTATTCTTTGGTCTGCCCGCTAGCACCAAATAAAATAACGTGCAATGAACGTTTTTCTTGTTTTAGAATGTGAGCAATTGCAAACAGGAGGGCTTTGGCTTTTTGTAAAGGGCTGCCCGACATACTGGCAGAGGTATCCAAACACGCAACCACTGGACCTGTTTTTTGTTTGTAAAATTCACTTTTGGTCTGGTTTTCCCATGTTGTGCCACTTAATTCATAAGTTAATAATCGTTTTTCCAAAAGCCGAGCATAAAACAGCGTTTCTAAAGTATCATCGTCTAAATTCGCAAGTTCATTAGGCAAAAGTCGCATCAAATCATCGCTTTGGTGAGTGCCATACACTTCGCTTTTATTGGCTTTGGGGATTTTTTGCTGTTTTTTACGTTCTTGGCTGATGTAGTTTCTTCCCAATTTATTGACTAAATTTTTGATGGCGGTGTTGTTTTGCAGTTCTTTGGCAAGCGCTACAAAATCAGTATCTTGGCACTGTATTAAATCTTCATAACAAAAACCTGCATTGGGGTATTGGGTCAAAAACTCTGCCACTTCATCGTATTTGTCAGAAATGTTTACCAGCGTTTTCCGAAAAGTCTGCAATTTCTTGCGAATGTCATCGGGAATGGTTTCGTCTTTTATTTCGTCTTCATAGTCAAGCAGGTCACCCAGCTCCATACGCAACGCTTTAATAAAATCAGGCGTTAGAGCCTGTTGTTTAAAAAAGTCATTTTGAGCCTGCCAATCAGGTTCGGGCGTATCTTTGGCACTGTTATCCCAGTCCCACAGTCGCCATGTGGTTGCTCCCAATCGCTTTCTTGAGGTGTGTTTTAACTTGCGAATAGATGTTTCCCATTCACTATCAAATAACGATAAAAAACGATGATACGCTTTTTGAAACAAAGACGGCGAATAAGGAGCGTAATTTACACATTTGGTGGAAAAAGTGTGGCAGTTTTTAAATACCAATCCATAAAACGATTTTTCGCCAACATGACCGATGGCGCCATCAGAAACATTAAAATCACCAACCGCACCATAATTATCACACGATACGTAAATTTTGCGTCCTAAGATGCTTTTGCTGGTAAAATCATCTGGGTCACTTAGGCGCACATAACTTTCGGCAATATCTGTTACCACAATATTGCTGATTTGCCCATCGCCAACATAAATACCTGAATGCTCCGCTCCCACCCATAAATCGCAATACACCACACTGCCTTCGGTGGGAATGACGTGGTCTCTAAATTGACTGTCAATAAAGTATTTATGGGTTTTAATCCAACGCTTGGCAGCCCAAATGCTGACCCAAGTTTGCCCAGCAAACTGCCTGCAAAATTTGTTATCAAGCCAAACATAGCCATCCTATAACCAGATATTGGCTTGAAGCTGCTGGGCAAGCAGTGAGCCTGTATTCACAGAAAGGTTTTGACTGCTGCTTTGTGGTTCTGTAGTTTGGGTGTATGAGCGCAGTTCAGGTTCGTTACGCTCATCATTCCACTGCCAAATAGTGGTAAAATCCCACCCTAAATCGTGCTCAAAATAATCTTGGGTAAATAAAACAGGCGCGATGATTTTACCATTACTAACCCACCAATCCGCAACAATCACACCGCAATCAATATCCGCTGTTTGTTTAAAATAATAACCTTGCTGACCGATTTCGGGTTTTTCCAGACGTTTTAAATGCTGAAGATTTTCAATCAGTATTGGGTCGTCTTCAGTTCCAGAGCCCGACAAGCCATGAGTTTTATGTTGGCTTTTGGTTGGGGTGGAGCTGGTAACTTGATTATTAAAGTCAGTCATATCGTTTGAGGTGATGGCGACTGGTTTATCAAATTGTTTCAAAACAGTTTTGATGATGTCAATGACTTTGGTTTTGTTATCAGGATGATTCCACAAACAATCTTTTAATAAAAACACATCTGAAAAGTCCACGCTGTTTCGGTCGTTGGTCGCAGCAGAGATTTTCATCAGATTAATCACTTTGACAAAACGTCTATCTGAAAGCGTTTCATCGCTATTTTCTTTAAAGGCTTCGTTATGGTCTGCCCAAATTTTACATACAGCTTCTTGAACTTCTTTGGGAAATACAACATTTGCAGCTTTTTGGTGAATCTGGTCAATATCATCCTTGCTTAGATGGTTTAAAAGATAACTCGGCGGGGTGATGTCAAAAAATTGATAAAGCTGATTTGCCTCCACATAATCCACAAAACAGCGAATCAAAAAGCGGTCATACAGCGCTGACAGCTCGCTTTGACCTGTGGGCAGTTCGTTGGATGCTCCAATTAAGCTAATCAGTGGCACATTGGTGCTGGTTGTACCATTATGGTATTTTCGTTCGTTTAAAATGGTTAATAGGGCGTTTAGAATTGATGAACTGGCTTTAAAAATTTCATCCAAAAAAGCAACTTGTGCTGTGGGCAAATAGCCTTGAGTGTTACGCAAAAATCGGTCTTGTTTGAGTTCACTGATGGAAAGTGGTCCAAAGATTTCTTCAGGGGTGGAAAATTTGGTTAAAAGATATTCAAAATAAATGTGTTCGTTTTCTGATAAGGGTTGTAGGGTTTGGCTGATGCGTCTTGCCAGCAGGGATTTGGCGGTGCCGGGCGGTCCAATTAACAAAGAGTTTTCTTTAGCAACCAAGGCAAGTAAAGCTGATTTGATGATGTTGTCTCGCCCAATAAGTGAGGCGTTAAGATGGTTTTGGATTTCTAGTAATTTTGCTTTCATCAAAATAATCCTTATTAAAATAATATAGCCGATTATATAATCAAACCAGACAAATAAAAAGGCAAAATAAATTTGCCTTTGGGTATTTTGGTTGGATTGGTTGGGTTATTTTTTATCAAAAAATACGCTTTTAATACGCATAAACGCAATGACCGCACCAATACACAAAACAACAATCACAACAATTTTGCTGATAGGTTCAATAAAAGCTTCTACTTGTTCGTAGTTTGCTCCCAAAATATAACCTGCGTACGCCAAAATTGTTGTCCAGATTGCCGAACCAATCGCTGTCAGCACCAAAAACGGTAACATGGGCATACGAGCCATACCCGCAGGAATGGAAATCAGTGAACGGATAGCAGGAATCATACGCCCAAAGAAAATCACAGTTTTGCCGTATTTATGAAACCAATCTTGGGCATTGGTAACGTCTGATGGTTTGACCAGTACATATTTGCCATATTTTTCAGCAAGGCTAAATAGGCGTTTTTCGTCAAAAACCGTTCCTAAATAATACAGTGGCAGTGCTCCAAGTACCGAACCAAGCGTTCCTGCAATAATCACCAAAACCAAGTTCATCTTACCCATTGCTGCTGCAAAACCTGCCGCAGGCATAATCAGTTCACTGGGAATGGGTGGAAAAACATTTTCCAAAAACATCATGACAGTTACGCCCAAAAGCCCAAACTGCTCCATGATTATCAGCACCCACTCGCTGATTTTATCCATCATAAAACGGTCTCAAATAATCAAAATGGCTATCATACCGAAAAATTGCTTTTTTGGCAAAGTGCAATTTGTTATAATGGACAACTATTTATTTTTGATTTTAGTTTAATTTATTAGCGAGCAGGCATCATGACAACTTTTACCGAACAAAAAAACGCCGTTACTCATATTGAAGGGGTATTATACGACAATCAAGCCCTAAAAATTGGCATTGCTGTGGGTCGTTTTAATGGATTTTTGGTTGAAAGTTTGGTTCAAGGGGCATTAGATGCGTTGCTTCGCCATGGTGTTTTAGGGCAAAATATCACAGTCGTACGCGTGCCGGGGGCGTTTGAACTGCCTTTGACTGCCAAACGTATGGCGCAAAGTGGCAAATTTGATGCAATCGTGGTGCTTGGGGCGATTATTCGTGGCAGCACACCGCATTTTGATATTGTGGCAAGCGAAAGCGCTAAAGGGTTGAGCCATGTTGCTTTGCATCATGATATTCCTGTGATTAATGGTATTTTAACCACTGAAAACATAGAGCAGACCATTGAGCGAGCTGGCACAAAAGCAGGCAATAAGGGTTATGATGCAGCGATGACCGCGATTGAAATGGTTAGTACATTAAAGGCGATTTAAAGGGCGATTATGATTACTCAAGATACAGAACATAAAAACACCCAAAGCCAAGACAGCAAGCAAGCCTTTAATCATGAATCGGGCTATAAAACCACCTATACTGCCGTTCGAAAAGCTCGCCGCTTTGCGTTGCAGGGTATTTATGAATGGTTGATGACTGATTATCGTTTTGCTACTGAAAATCGCGATTTGCTAGGCGGTAATGAACCGCATACTATTGTTGCACGCACTCGTGCCACCAACGCCATGCATACAGTGCATTTGGGTTATTATCATGAATTGATGAGAAATATTCCTGAGCAGGCGGGACAACTGATTGTAGATATTTCATCGTTTTTAGACCGTAATTTTAACCGTTTGGACTTGGTCGAGCGAGCAATTTTATTGATTGGGGCGTATGAACTTAAAAACAGCTTGCACATTCCTTATAAAGTGGTGATTGATGAAGCCATGCAATTAAATGCGCATTTTGGAGCGACAGACGCACACAAATTGATTAATGCCATTTTGGATAAATACGCCAAGCAGGTGCGAGCGCTAGAAGTGCAGGCGGATAAAGACAAAAAACAAACGAGCCCATCACAAAATATTTCATCTTAAACACTTTAAAAAGGTACATAAGTACCTTTTTTAATATTCCTTTCTCCTTCTTTGGATGCTTGATATGTCTGAATTTTCATTGATTTATCAGTATTTTAAATCGGCGACATCGTCTCATAAAAATACAGTTTTGGGCATTGGTGATGATTGTGCTGTTTCCAATATCCCTGAAGATTGTCAATTGGTCAGTTGTGTGGATACGCTGGTAATGGGTCGGCATTTTCCAGAAGGCACCCAAGCTTATGCTATTGGTTATAAATCCATTGCAGTAAATTTATCAGATTTGGCAGCCATGGGCGCTGTGCCATATGCGATTTTATCGGGAATTAGCTTACCAGATTGCGATGCTGTATGGCTGGCAGAATTTTCGCAAGGTATCACGGATATTTGCGCTAAATTTGGCGTAGAACTGATTGGTGGCGATACAACCAAATCCGATAAACTTACCATCAGCGTTACGGCTTTAGGATTTGTCAAAGCAGGCACGGCAATTACTCGTGATGGCGCTCAGATTGGTGATATAGTGTGTGTAAGTGGCAACATTGGTTCAGCAAGTTACGCTTTGGACTGCTTATTTCATCAGCAAGCCACTACTTTGCAGTCTGCACTGGATTTGCCTAATCCACAAGTTGAGTTGGCTCAAAAACTTGCGCCATGGGTCAATAGCATGATTGATATATCCGATGGATTGGGTCAGGATTTGGGACATATTTTAACAGCTTCAGAAGTTGGCGCGATGTTGTTTTTGGATAAAATCCCTTGTGCTGATGAGTTATCACTTTTATCAGATGATAAAAGATGGCAATATCAGCTCAATGGCGGTGATGATTATGAACTGTGTTTTACGTTATCGCCAGAAAATTTTACTTTGTTTAGTCAAAAATACCCAAACCGTATTTTTGCCATTGGCAAAATTATCGCTGATAAAAAACTCGTGTTTTTAAATCATCAAAAACCAGTCAATTTTTGCGTAAAAGGCTATCAGCATTTTTAGCCTTTTGGTGGAATTTTTTTAAATTTAATTTTATTTGAATGTTGTTTATTATTTTGTTATGACCTTGTCTAGTAAACCCGATATTAAAAAACCCAATCGTTGTCCACCTTGCCCAAAAACTGCCACTACATTTGAAAAATGTATTTATTGGTTTGCTATTGGTTTGGGTTCGGGACTTCCTAAAAAGGCACCAGGAACTTGGGGAACAGTTGGTGGTTTGCTTGTGGCGCTACCAATCATGCATTTGGGGTTTGTAGGGTTTTTAATGATAACCTTGCTTGGTTGTATGGTTGGTAGCTATATCTGTGGCAAAACGTCTGAACTGATGGCTGTTCATGATGACCCACACATTGTGTTTGATGAATGGGTGGGGGTGTGGATTGCCCTGCTGCCTGTGGTGTATCTTGGTCAAAAAGCGATGCCTTTAGCATGGATATCTATTTTATTGGTGTTTTTATTATTTCGTATCTTTGATATTCTTAAACCCTTTCCAATTAATTGGGTGGATAAAAAAGTATCAGGTGGTTTTGGAATCATGCTCGATGATATTTTAGCTGGCATTATGTCAGCGGTAGTGTGGATTTGCTGGCGACTTTGGTTTTAAAATTATAGGATTTTTGTAAAAGGAGAGTTTGGGGAATGCTCTTATGTTACAATGGCTAAAATTGTGAAATTAGGATAAATTTATGTCATTATCGATTATCATTTTAGCCGCTGGCAAAGGCACACGCATGAAGTCAAGTCTACCAAAAGTGCTACAGCCTTTGGCAGGTCAGCCGCTGCTTGCTCATGTATTAAAAACTGCCAAACAGCTTCATCCTAAAAATATCATTACTATTTTTGGACATGGAGGCGATTTGGTTAAAAATGCGTTTGCATCGGAAAATATGATTTGGGCAGAGCAAACTCAGCAGCTTGGCACGGGTGATGCGGTTAAAAGCACATTGCCAATTTTACCTAAAGATGGCATGTCGCTTATTTTATCAGGTGATGTTCCTTTGGTTCAGCTTCAGACATTGCAAGAACTTGCTGGTAAATCCGCGGATACTGGCTTTGGTATAGTAACATTAACGCTGGATAATCCAGCAGGATATGGGCGAGTTGTACGCGAAAATGGAAAAATTATTGCTGTTGTAGAACACAAAGATGCCAATGACGCTCAAAAACAAATTCAAGAAATTAATACAGGCATTTATTGTGTAAACAACACTAAATTGCATGAATGGCTACCCAAACTTCATAATAACAATGCTCAGGGTGAATATTATTTAACAGATATCATTGCAATGGCGGTGGCAGATGACATGGACATTGTGTCGGTTGAACCTAGCTGGGCATTTGAGGTGGACGGTGTAAACGACCGTATGCAATTGGCTCGTTTGGAAAGACAATGGCAACTTCATCAAGCAGATGAATTGATGAAACAAGGTGTACATATTATTGACCCAAATCGTTTTGATTTGCGAGGAACAGCAACTTTTGGGCACGATGTTACTATTGACATTAACGTTATTATTGAAGGCGACTGCACTATTGGCAATAACGTAAAAATTGGTGCAGGCTCAGTAATTAAGAACACAACCATTGCTGATAATACCGTAATTTCACCTTATAGCGTGTTTGAAAATGCTACGGTTGGTAAAAATAATCAAATCGGACCGTTTGCGCGTCTTCGCCCAAATGCCGTTACGGCTGATGATGTACACATTGGTAATTTTGTGGAACTGAAAAATACTCAGATGGCGCAGGGAGCAAAAGCTAATCATTTAGCATATTTAGGTGATAGCACAATTGGTGAAAAGACCAATATCGGAGCGGGTACAATTACCGCAAATTATGATGGTGTTAATAAATTTAAAACCATTATCGGTAATCATGTACGCATTGGCTCAAATGCAGTTTTGGTTGCCCCGGTTCATATTGGTGATAAAGTAACGGTTGGAGCAGGAAGCGTGATTACTAAAGATTGCGAAGCTGATAAACTTGTGGTTGCGCGCGGTCGTCAAGTTGTGATTGAAGGTTGGGTGCGACCTGAAAAACCGCAAAAATAACCATTAAACTCAATAAACCAAAACTAAATCAACTTAAAAATAATGGCTTAATTTAATTAAGCCATTTTTTATTTTAAGCAGTTTTTCAATGATTTTGCAATAAAAAATCCAAAAATGCTGGCAAAAAAATCTCTTCAATTATAATGGGCTTATGGTTAAGCTGATAGACAGTTTGTCGGCTAATGTGATGGGGTAAAATTATAAATTGGCGTTTAAATGGCAATTCTTTATTTTTTTTAAATAAAATATAACCAATAGGGGTGTTTTTTAGGTGTTTTAGACGTTTGTTTTTGCCTAGTAGACTGTTGTAAGGAAATAGGCTGGTTGCTTCTATCCATGCATTTTGATTGGAATTTTGATGCTCAAGCATTTGACTGGGTGGATTGTCCCCAAATAGCAGCACCTTTCTTTCCCATACCAAAATTGGGCGATGCAGTGGTAATTGACACATTTTTTTTTCAGTCAAGGTAAGCAAGCGAGATTTTTGAGATAATACTTTGACTGTTAAGGGTTTTTTACTAAGATTTTCTAGTTTTTTAGTCAGTGATTTAGTGGTGGTTAAAAAAGGCAATAATTTTGGTGCAATTTCTGATTTTAACATGATGATAAAAATTAACAAGATAAGAAATTTTATCACAGATTAAAAATAGATGATATTTTCTATAAAAAATTGCTCAACTGTAGAATTTTATTAACTATTTTTTTAAAAAATGATCATTATTTTTTTATAATACTGGATAAATATATTAGCTTTGGGTATTCTAGTGCTACGAATTACCCAAAAGTAGGCAAAACCATTTTTGGTGTGGTTGGTGTTATAAGTTTTGGCAATTTCGCCCATGACAATTATAAGGATTTTATCATGACTTATCAATCAGCTTTAGAGCACGTTCGTAACGTAAAAAACAAATTAGGTGGAACATGGAATGCCATTCGCCCCGAAGATGCGGCTCGTATGATTGTGCAAAACCGCTTTAAGACGGGTCTTGACATTGCTAAATATACCGCTGCCATTATGCGCCGTGATATGGCGGAGTATGATGCTGACCACAGTAAATATACCCAATCTTTAGGTTGCTGGCATGGTTTTATTGCTCAACAAAAAATGATTGCCAACAAAAAATATTTTGGCACAACCAATAAACGTTATATCTATCTATCTGGCTGGATGGTTGCTGCTTTGCGTTCTGAATTTGGACCGCTTCCTGACCAATCCATGCACGAAAAAACCGCCGTACCAAAATTGATTGAAGAAATCTATACTTTCCTTCGTCAAGCTGATGCTAAAGAATTAAACGACTTATTCCGTGCCTTACAAAAAGCAGAAGCTGCTGGCGATAATGCCAAAGTAAAAGAACTTGAAGATAAAATTAACAACTTTGAAACGCACGTTGTGCCAATCATTGCAGACATTGATGCAGGTTTTGGTAACGAAGAAGCCACTTACCTTTTAACTAAAAAAATGATAGAAGCCGGTGCGTGTGCCATTCAAATTGAAAATCAGGTATCCGATGCCAAACAATGCGGACACCAAGCTGGTAAAGTAACCGTACCACACGAAGATTTCCTAGCTAAAATTAATGCTGTTCGTTACGCATTTCTTGAATTGGGCGTGGATGAAGGTGTTATTGTTGCTCGTACTGACTCTGAAGGTGCGGATTTGACCCAAAAAATCCCTGTAAGCCGCGAACCTGGTGATTTGGCTTCTAAATACATCAGTTACTTAGAAACTACCGAAATTGATATTTCTGAAGCCAAAGAAGATGAAATTCTAATCAAACGTGATGGCAAACTTCATCGCCCAACTCGTTTGCCATCGGGTCTTTATCAGTTCCGTGAAGGCACACAACACGACCGTGTAGTATTAGACTGCGTAACTTCACTACAAAATGGCGCTGATATGATTTGGATTGAAACCCCAACTCCAGACGTAGCAGGCATTGCAAGTTTTGTGAACGACATCAAAAAACAAGTACCTGATGCCAAACTTGTGTACAATAACTCACCATCATTTAACTGGACCATCAACTTCCGTAAACAAGCTTATGACCGTTGGGTAGCTGAAGGTCGTGATGTGTCTGCTTATGAACGTGAAAACTTGATGGATGCAAAATACGATGATAGTGAATTGGCTCGCGATGCAGATGAAAAAATCCGTACCTTCCAAGCCGATGCTGCGCGTGAAGCGGGCGTATTCCATCATTTAATCACGTTGCCAACTTACCATACTGCCGCGCTTTCTACCCATGAATTGGCAAAAGGTTACTTTGGCGAAGAAGGTATGTTGGCTTATGTGGCTGGTGTTCAACGTAAAGAAATCCGTGGCGGTATTGCTTGCGTAAAACACCAAGCGATGGCGGGTTCTGACATTGGTGATGACCACAAAGAAATCTTCTCTGGTGAAAATGCCCTAAAAGCAGGCGATGCTAGCAAAAACACCATGAACCAATTCGGTAACTAATTTTGTAAATCGTTTACAAATTAATAAAAAGCGGTGTTTTCTTGGGTTTCCAATAAAACACCGTTTTTGTATCCAGATTAAATTGATGCAAAATATAAGGAAGAAATAATGACTCAACGTGTCCAAAAAGGCAGTTTAGCAATTGATAAAATTTTATACGATTTTATTGAAAATGAAGCATTGCCGGTAGCAAAAATTGACAGTGAAACTTATTGGAAAAACTTTGAGCAAGTCGTATTGGATTTAACTCCAAAAAATTCAGCATTACTTGCTCGTCGTGATGAATTACAAGCCAAAATTGACGATTGGCATAAAAATAACGCTTATGAATTGGGTGCTTATAAGCAGTTTTTAACTGAAATTGGCTATCTTGAACCTGAGGTTGCTGATTTTACCATTACCACGGATAATGTTGATGATGAAATTGCCACCATTGCAGGAGCGCAGTTAGTTGTGCCAGTGCGTAATGCTCGTTATTGTTTAAATGCCGCCAATGCTCGTTGGGGTTCGCTCTATGATGCTTTGTATGGTTTTGATGTTATCCCTGAGACAGACGGAGCGGAAAAAACTAAGGGTTACAATCCAAAACGTGGTGAAAAAGTCATTGCTTTTGCTAAAAATTTTCTTGATGAAACCTTTGCTTTGCAAGACGGTTCACACGCTGATGTAACGGTTTATCAGATTGATAATGGTCAATTATTGGCTAAAATTGATGATAAAATCACCACACTTAAAAACGCTGAACAGCTTGTAGGTTTTAATGGCGATAAAGAAAACCCAACA
This sequence comes from Moraxella sp. I5G, assembly GCF_055193055.1. Lineage (NCBI taxonomy): Bacteria > Pseudomonadati > Pseudomonadota > Gammaproteobacteria > Moraxellales > Moraxellaceae > Moraxella > Moraxella sp. I5G. Next base: position 93,691 of record NZ_JBUXLH010000007.1, read on the forward strand.
GAAATTATTTTAAAAAACAATGGACTGCATGCGATTATTGTTATTGACAAAACCAGTGTCATCGGACAAAGCGATAAAGCGGGCGTAAAAGATGTTATTTTAGAGGCGGCAGTAACCACCATTCAGGATTTAGAAGATTCAGTAGCAGCGGTTGATGCTGAAGAAAAAGTTGAAGGCTATCGCAATTGGCTGGGCTTGATGAAGGGTGATTTGTCAGAAACGTTAGAAAAAAATGGCAAAACCATCAATCGCACTTTAAATGCTGACCGCACTTACACTGATTTAAATGGTAATTTACAAACCTTGCACGGGCGCTCGGTGATGCTTTTGCGCAATGTTGGGCATTTGATGACTAATCCTGCCATTTTGGTTGATGGTAAAGAGATTTATGAAGGGATTATGGACGCTTTGATTACGCCAATGCTGACCGCCATTGATATTCGCGGTGAGAACGCTTTGCGTAATTCTCGCACAGGCTCAATGTATATCGTTAAGCCAAAAATGCATGGTTCTGAAGAAGTGGCGTTTGCAGTAGAGCTTTTTGAGCGCGCTGAAAAGGCATTGGGATTGCCTGAAAAATCTCTTAAAATTGGCATTATGGATGAAGAGCGACGAACTTCTGCCAATTTGAAAAATTGCATTGAAAAAGCCAAAGACCGTACTATCTTTATTAATACTGGTTTTATGGACAGAACAGGCGATGAAATTCATACCGCAATGCTTGCAGGCGCCTTTGTTAAAAAAGGCGATATTAAAGCTCAAACGTGGTTTGATGCGTATGAAGAGCGAAATGTTGCTATTGGCTTGCAAGCAGGACTACGTGGTAAGGCTCAAATTGGTAAGGGTATGTGGCCAAAACCTGATGAGTTGGCGCAAATGTATAGCACAAAAATTGAACATCCTCAAGCAGGTGCCAGTTGTGCTTGGGTACCTTCACCTTCAGGAGCGGTGATTCATGCGATTCATTACCATCAGTGTAATGTTGCTCGTCGTCAAGATGAACTGCGTCAAATTGCCCCTCCTGATTTGGATAAACTGCTAACCATTCCTTTGGCAAATGATACAGGCTGGAGTGAAGAAGAAAAAATTCGTGAGCTTGAGAATAACTGTCAGGGCATTTTAGGATATGTGGTGCGTTGGGTGGATTTGGGTGTTGGTTGTTCAAAAGTGCCTGATATTAATAACGTTGGTTTGATGGAAGACCGTGCTACGTTACGCATCTCAAGTCAGCACATCGCTAACTGGTTGTGTCATGGTATTGTTACTAAAGACCAAGTTTGGGAAGTGTTAAAACGCATGGCAAAAGTGGTGGATGAGCAAAATGCATCTGACCCAAATTACCGTCCAATGGCAGATGATTTTGAAAACAACATTGCCTTTCATGCGGCAGCCGATTTGATTTTTAAAGGTCAAACTCAGCCATCTGGTTATACTGAGCCGCTGCTACATAAAGCACGTTTAAAATTAAAAGGTTATCAAGGCGATTGATGTACTTTAATTGCAATAACACCAAAACCCCAAAATAAGATTTTGGGGTTTTTTAGGTTGAAGTTTGTTTTAATGAATAATAAAGTTTTGATGAAAAATAAACTGTCTTTATAATTATATAATTATGTTGATAAATTGGACTGCTGGGCTAAAACAAAAAGCCCCGCCATTGCCACAATGCCAGCAGTTTCGGTGCGTAAAACTCGTTCGCCAATTGCCCAAGCTAAAAACCCATTTTGTTGGGCAAGATTGAGTTCATCGGTGCAAAAACCACCTTCAGGACCTACGACAATACTGATTTTTTGGGGTAGGGGAAGTTTGGGGTGAAAAGCGGTATGATTGGATGGTAATGTCATGATAAGTTTTAAATCATCTTGACAGTGTTGGATAAATTCATCAAACGTTACAGGCGACATAATTTTAGGTATGATGTTAAGTCCACACTGTTCACAAGCACTGATGGCAACGTTTTGCCAATGAGTTTGTTTTTTAGTATCGCGCTCATAACGCAGCCTTTCGGAGCGTTCACTGATAATTGGATAAACGCATGATACGCCCATTTCACAGGCTTTTTGTATGGTGTAATCCATACGTTCGCCTTTACTGATGGCTTGGGCTAGGGTGATTTTTTGGTGTGGGGTGCGATTATTTGAACAAAATTCACCAATTATTACTTCGGCGGTTTTTTTATTAATCTGTGTTAATGTGGCGGTAAATTCACCACCTTGACCATTAAATAAAACCGCCTTATCACCAATTTTGGCGCGCAAAACTTTTACCCAATGATGATAAACCGTATCAGGAAGAGTTAGGTTGTTATCGGTGTTTAAAACGGCATCAACAAAAAATCTCATAAAATATTACTCATTTGCATTTTGGTTGTTTGTCTAGCGGTCAAAATAAATCAGACAAATCAGGTTTTTGTTTACCAACCGTAACAATGATAAACTCATCGGGGCGAATCTGGCTTTTTAGAGCATGATTGACGCTTGCAACAGTAACATTATCCAATCTTGATAAAAATCCTGATACATAGCTGTCGGGCAGATTTTCTTTATTTAGATAAGTTGCCATATTGTGAATGGCAAGATTGTTAGATAAAGTCATTGGGTAGGCGTGGCGTAGGCTGGTCGTGGCTAAACGTAATTCGTTTTCGCTAATTCCAGTTTCTAGGGTGTCTTTGACAATTTTTAGGGTTTTTTCAATGGCTTCTTTGGCTTTATCTGTGGTGGTAGAAAAACGAATGCGATAAATGCCATTTTGGGCATATGTAATCATAGAACCTGTAATGCCATAGGTATAACCGCCTTGTTTTCTAATAGCGGTCATTAAGCGAGCGTTAAAATCGCCACCTGCCAAAACTTTATTACCCAAACGAAAATTAAGTTCTTGTTCAATCTCTTTGGCAGTTTTGGCATCTTTTGCGCCCAGATGACCTATTATGATGACGGTTTGGGGGCTGTCATAATCAACGTGTATATGAGTAGGTTTAGGTTTTTTAGGGGCGGGAGTTAAAGTCGCTTTATTGCCATTTGGTAAGACCATAGATAATTGTTCAGCTATTTGTCGTGCTTTTTGTTCACTTAAATCGCCTGTGATGCTGATGTAGGCATTTTGAGCAACAAGGTATTTTTGGTGATAATGTTTTAAATCATCTGCGCTAATGTTGGCAACACTGCTTTGTGTGCCGATGGTGTCTTTGGCATAGGGATGTGTGCCATAAATAGCATTTAAAAAAGTTGTGGTTGCTAAATAATCAGCACTTTGTTCAGAAAGTTTTAAGCCAATCAAGGTGGTTTCTTTAGCGCGTTTGACAGTGTCTTTATCAAATAAGGGATTGGCAATCATATTGGTAAAGAGCGATAAGGCGGGCAAAAGTTCATCATCACCTGCCAAACTTCTAAAAATATAAGCAAAACTATCTTGATTGACATTTGCGCCTAATGTTACCCCAAGTCGTTCTGCTTGCCAGCTAAATGCATCTTCATTTAAATTTTTAGTGCCTTTGGTCATCAGATTTGCTGTCATATTAGCAATACCAAAACCATCTTTTTTTAACTCACTATCTTTACTACTTCCACCATCAAATAAAATACTGATATCCACGATTGGCAGTTCATGTACAGCTGTAAAAATCACAGGTACACCGTTTGTTGTGGTAAAACGCTGCATTTTTGGAATGTTTAAATTAAGTGGTTTGTCTTTTTTTAAACTATCAAGCTTGGGCAAATTTTGTGCATTAAATTCGGTATCGGTTGCTATTTGTACACTGGAAAAAGATAACGTTGGTGAACAAAGCAAAAAGATGGCAGTGATGATGGGTGTTAAAAATAAACGTTTAAAAAACATAACATTCCTTAGGGGTGATTGGCAGGCTTGGCTGAATTTGGCAGAATATAAATACTGTATAATTTTTGTTCATTAAGATATTTTTTGCCAACCGTTTTTATATCATTTGCAGTTAATTTGCCAATTTTTTCCAAACGGATTTGATTTTGATGAAAGGGCAGGTCTAAATAATGCAGTCTACCCAATGTTTGAGCTTGGCTTGCGATATTATCTGCTTCCATAACGTCTGATACTTTGATGGCAATAGGCAGGCGGGTTAGTTCATCATCATGAATGTCACCAGTCAAAATATTGTGAATTTCATGCAAAATTGCTGTTTTAACCATATCAGGGTTGACACCATCTTTGGGCGTGGCGCTGATAATAAAATAGCCATCACCATATTGCAAATCGTCATAAGAAACACCAATAGAGCTGATGTATTTGCCCTTACGGATGAGATTATTTTCAAAACGTGCTGACATACCACCATCAAAAACATCGGCTAATAACGACAAAGCGTAACTATCCTGAGCATTATTTGGGCTTTTTAGAGTTGGCACTTGCCAAGCCAACACAATGTTTGGCACCGTAACTTCTTCATAAATATCCAAATGTTTTGGGGTGCTTGGAGCGGTTAATGTCAAATCAGGTTTAGTTTTGTCAATAGTTTGATGTTTGATTTGACCAAAATAACGTTTCACAGCCAATAGCGCTTCATTGGTATCAACATCACCAACAATAACTACGGTAGCATTATTAGGAGCGTACCAGCGTTGATACCAGTTTTGTAAATCGCGTTTGTTTAAATTTAAAATATCTTGCCGACTGCCAATGACGGGGTTGGCTCTGGGATTTTTGCCGTATAAAAATGCTAAAATTTTTTCAAAAGCACGAGCGTTGGGATTGCTATCGGTTCGGCTTTGGCGTTCTTCTAAAATAACATTGCGTTCACTTTGAATTTTATCATCATCAAAAATGATATTTTTCATGCGATTAGCTTCAAGTTCTAAAGTCATTTCAAAGCGATTAGCGGGTAAAATTTCGTGATAAACGGTAACATCTTGGTTGGTATAGGCATTGTTATTACCGCCATAATAGCTGATTAATTGACTAAATTCATCGCCCGATACTTTTGGGGTGTCTTTAAACATCAAGTGTTCTAAAAAATGTGAAAGCCCACCTTTTCCAATGGGTTCTTTGTTTGAACCAACATCGTACCAAACTTGAGTCATGACGATTGGTGCGCGATGGTCTTCTTTGATGATGACGGTTAAACCATTATCTAAAGTGCGTTTTTGGGTATTTTGATTTAAGGTAAAATCAGTGTGTGTCAAAAAGGTAGAATCAGCCGATGTGTTATTTTGAGCTGTGAGGGTTTGACAGGCGTTTAAATGGATTGCAAGCAGGGCTGATAAAGTAAGCTTTAAATAAATAAAAGGTCTTTTCATAGGTGGAAAAAAGATACAAGATAGCAAAAAGATAAAAGTGCTCATTATAAGGCAAAATTACAACAAGCGTGTTAAAATAGTAAAATTTTAACAAAATTAAAAAGGCATATTATGAGTGAAAATGAAAAAGGTGGCTGGTTTGCACGCATGAAACAAGGACTGTCTAAGTCCAGTAAAAGCCTAACAGAAGGTTTGATGAATGTTTTGGTTGGAGGTAAAGAAATCGATGATGAACTGCTTGAAGAAGTAGAAGACCAATTATTGGTCGCCGATATTGGTGTGGATGCAACCAATCGCATTATTAAAAATTTAACTGAAGCTACTGCGCGTGGAGATTTGATTTATTCACATGCTTTGTATAAAGCGTTAAAAAAAGAATTGGTGGATATTTTAGAACCAAAAGTCGTGCCATTGACCATTGATACAGAAAAAAAACCATTTGTCATTTTGATGGTTGGGGTAAACGGTGTTGGCAAAACCACAACCATTGGTAAACTTGCTAAACGTTTGCAAAAAGAAGGAAAATCGGTGATGTTGGCAGCCGGCGATACCTTTCGGGCGGCAGCAACTGAACAATTGCAAATTTGGGGTGAACGCAATAACATTCCAGTAGTTGCTCAAGGTAATGGTGCTGACAGTGCGTCTGTCATTTTTGATGCAATGCAATCTGCCAAAGCCAAAGGCATTGATGTGTTGATTGCAGATACTGCCGGGCGCTTGCAAAACAAAACTTATTTAATGAATGAGCTTGAAAAAGTAGTGCGTGTGATGAAAAAAGCCGACCCTACAGCGCCACATGAATGTATGATTGTCCTAGATGCAGGTACAGGTCAAAACGCCATCAATCAAGTGCAAATCTTTAGTGAGGCAACTCCGCTTTCAGGTATCAGCATTACCAAGCTTGATGGCACAGCCAAAGGCGGTGTGGTGTTTAATGTTGCGCAAAATACCAACATCCCCATTCGTTATATTGGTGTGGGTGAAGGCATTGATGATTTACAGCCCTTTAATCCTAAAGAATTTGTAGATGCTTTATTTACTGAAGAAAAATAGGAATTAAAAAAAACATCTAAAAGATTGCATGATTTATTCAGCGATTTATTATTAACTAAGTAATGACACAAAGGTGTTTAAAATGATAATTCCAATGATTATTTCTGGCGGTCAAACTGGTGTGGATAGAGGTGCCTTAGACGGTGCTTTAAATAAAGGCGCATTGTGTGGCGGCTGTTGTCCAAAGGATAGACGAGCGGAAGACGGTGTGATAGATGATAAGTATCCACTTGTGCCTTTATTAAAAGCAGGCTACCGTGAGCGTACCCGTCAAAATGTAATAGATAGTGATGCCACGGTTATTATTTATCATAGCCAAATCGCGCCTAAAAGTGGTACAGAATTAACTCTAAAAACCTGCATCAGCAAAAATAAACCTTATCTTTTGATTGATATGAATGTTTTTGATGTAAAATTATCTGTTAGCTATTTATTGCAGTTTATTCAGCAATATCATATCCAAAAATTAAATTTTGCTGGACCCAGAGAGTCTGGTGTGTCAGGCATACAACAATTTACACAAAAGATGGTTGAATGTTTGATTGATGATATTCAATCATTAAACCAATGAACACAATGATTAAAGTGGCAAAATAACATGATTAGCACTCAATACACTCCTCCTAATGGTCTGCCCGCTATCAGTCTTACGGTTAAAGAAGGAAAATTGTTGCTTTTAGATTGGTATAATGACAAAACAGCGAAATTATTTGATCAGATTAATCAAAACAGTGCATTTATTGAGCCGTCCAATCTTAATCCTGACAACTTTGACCAGAAAATTGCTCAGCAAACCATAAGTGAGCTGACTGAATATTTTTTGGGCAAAAGACAAACATTTGATGTGCCATTGGATTTATCACATGGTACTGATTTTCAGATTAAAGTTTGGCAAACACTGTGTCAAATTCCTTACGGTACCACCATTAGTTACAAACAACTTGCTGAAAAAATAGGTAAGCCTACTGCTTTTCGTGCTTGTGCAAATGCCAATGGTAAAAACTGGATTTCTTTAATCGTGCCGTGCCATAGGGTTATTGCCGCTGATGGCACGCTTGGTGGATATACAGGCGGGCTTGCAATTAAAAAAACATTGCTGGAGCTTGAAAAATTGCATAAATAAACCAGTGCATTAATTTTTATTAGCTAAATTGTCGTTGTCTTAACATTTCATAAAAACACACAGACCCAGCCACAGCAACGTTTAGGCTTTCTTGTCCATTTGGTTGGGGCAGGGTTACCAGATTTGATTTTTGTAAAAAATCCCGACAAACGCCTTGCCCTTCATGACCCAAAACCCAAGCAATTTTTTTAGTTAAATTATAATCATAAATTGTTTTTTGGGTGTGGGAACTGGTAGCAAACAGAGGAATTTTTACTGCTTGCAGAATTTCGTCAACGCTAATTTGTTCAAAAATTTGCAGAGAAAATTGGGCACCCATACCAGCTCTTAGGCATTTTGGCGACCAAAGATAAGCAGTGTTTGGCGTACTAATAATTGTATTGATACCAATGGCGCTGGCAGTGCGAAGCAGTGTGCCGATATTGCCAGCATCTTGCAGTCCATCTAATATCAAGCAATCTTGGTTGATATCACCAAACTTTGGTACGCTTATTGGAATCACTGCCATCACATCCACGCCATCACCAAGTGTGCGAATGTTTTTGTATAAAGATTCGCTAACAATGAGAATTTTTTTGTTATCAATTTTGGTGAGTAAATCCATAACTTCGTGATGATATTGTGATTTTTCGCTTACAATCACCAAATCCACCAAAAGTTTTTGTTTAAGATAGGTGTCTAGTAAATGCACACCTTCAATCACAGTTTGCAAAGATTTTTTGCGACTACGATGACTGGTCAGTAGATTCTGAACGTGTTTAATGGTTTTATTATCTTTGGATGTGATGATTGTGTGCATGATACGTCCAATATAGATTGCTCAATTATCGGTCGGTATTTAAAGCTGTGCCATCAGCAACAACCCCAGCTTGTTTATGAAGTGTAGCAACATAGTCTACCTCTTCTATTGCTCCAAGTACAACGGGTACACGCTGATGAATGTGTACAGGCGTGATGTCCATAATGCGAGCCACACCATCGGTGGCAGCACCACCTGCTTGTTCAATTACAAAACTCATTGGGTTGGCTTCATACATTAAGCGAAGTTTGCCAGCCTTCCCCGGAATTTTAGTATCAAATGGATACATAAATACACCGCCACGAATCAAAATGCGATGTACATCGGCAATCATTGCTGCTACCCAGCGTGTATTATAATCTTTTTTTCGTACACCCAAATCGCCTTCTACCAATTCGCGGATATACTGTTTTATTGGGGCTAGCCAATAACGTTCATTAGAAGCATTGATGGCGTATTCAGCAGTTTCGCGACTAATTTTGACGTTGTCGTTGATAAGTAAGTAAGTTTGACTAACAGGGTCAAAACTAAACATCACCACACCTTTGCCAAGTGTCAAAGTCAGCATGGTACTGGTTCCATAAATAAAGTAACCAGCTGCCAGCTGATGATTGCCTGCTTGTAAAAAATCAGCTTGTGTTACATTTTGTCCTACTGCTTGATGGGGTAGAATAGAAAAAATCGTCCCAACGGTCATATTAATATCAATATTACTTGAGCCGTCCAATGGGTCAAATAATACCAGCATTGAGCCATCGGCATTGGCAGGATTGATGTCCTCTAATTCTTCAGAAGCAACCCCTGCGCAGTTTGGATTGCCAATCAAAGCAGATAGCAACAAGTCATTTGAAATTAAATCCAATTTTTTTTGGGCTTCGCCTTGAACGTTTTCTTTGCCAACTTCTCCTAAAATATCCGCCAAAGCACCTTTGTCCAAAAGCCGGCTGATGGAAACACTTGCGGTGGCAAGGGTGGTAATAATACTAGCAAGTTCAGGTGTGGCATGAGTTTGCAGATATTGAGCCAGTGTTATCATAAAAGTCCTTATTTTAAAAATAGTAAAAAAATTTACATGATTTTTACTTTTTAGTTGGTCATAAATACGCTAAACTATAGCGTGGATTTGAGTAATTTTATCAAATTTGCACTATAAATAACAGTCCACGCTTATCCTTTAAGGGGTGTATTATGCCAAAAAATCATATCAAAGAACGTCTTAATCAAACTTTAGGTCGCCCAGAGCTTACCTGTGATGGCGGAATTTGTCATTTTTTGGGAGTAGAAGGTTTAAGTCGCATTCAGTTGGAAAACATCATTCAAAAGGCTATGGGTTATTTTGATGATACCGGCAGATTAACCAATACTACTGAACTTGCGGGAAAAACGGTGATGAATTTATTTTTTGAAAATTCTACCCGCACTCGCACCACTTTTGAGGCTGCCCAAAAACGCCTTGGCGCAAATGTACTTAATTTAGATATTGCACGCTCAAGTACCAATAAAGGTGAAACCTTACGCGATACGCTTTGGAATTTGGAGGCGATGAGTGCAGATATGTTTGTCGTACGCCATTTTGCCAGTGGTGCAGCGCATTTTATGGCAACAGAAGTCACTCCAAATGTTGCCATTATTAATGCAGGCGATGGCTGGCACGCTCACCCAACTCAAGCGATGTTGGATATGCTCACCATTTATCGTGAAGCTCCAAAACCTTTTGATGAGTTATCAGTGGCAATCATTGGCGATATTAAACACAGCCGAGTGGCGCGTTCGAATATCAGTGCTTTGCAAACTTTAGGTGTTAAAGACATTCGAGTGATTGCACCAAAAACTTTACTGCCCAAAGGCATTAGTCGTTATGGAGTTAGTGTATTTGAAAATATTGACAAAGGCGTGGCGGATGTGGATGTAATTATTGGGCTTCGCATTCAAAACGAGCGCATTGGCTCTCCGCTTTTGCCATCTACCAGTGAGTATTTTAAAATGTATGGCATCACTGAAAATCGCTTAAAACTTGCCAAGCCAAATGCTTTGGTTATGCATCCAGGTCCAATGAATCGTGGTGTTGAGATTGCCTCAGGTGTAGCGGATGGTAAACAGTCAGTCATTTTAAAGCAGGTTAATAATGGCATTGCAGTACGTATGGCGGTTATGGCAATGGCAATAAAAGGACAAGAACAGAAAAATGGTTTATTGTAACCATAAATAGCCATTGTTAAACGATGAATACAAGCTTTAGATTTAGGAAAACTTATGCAAAATTTACTACCAAAAGACTGGCAATTTGATAAAACCGTTCTGAATGATTTAGCCAGTCAAGGCTTAGACACAAAAGACATGTGGCTGATTCCACCGATTGTGGATTTATGTGCAAGACTTCGTGAACCTGGCTATCAGTCGCATGGCACGCTTGCCAGTGAAGGGCGAGCGGCTTATGAAAATGGCATTTTGCATGTGGTTTTGCCGCCTGATACCAACCCAGTTTTGGAAAATGGTTCGCTACTCAAAGGACTTCGCGAAAAGGCGTATGCTGATGGCAAAATCCATTTACATATTTTAGGCGCTCTGACGGCAGGATTGGATGGCGAAAAACCTGCTAATCTTGCCGGGTTAAAACAGGGCGGAGCAATTGCTGTGACCAATGCCAGTAAAGGTTTTCAAAATGATTTGGTAATGCTTCGCACATTAGAATATGCTGCTACCTTTGGGTTAAAGGTGTTTTTTTATCCCAATGAACCCAGTCTTTTGGCAGGAGGCGTAGCTCATGATGGCTATATTGCATCATTTCACGGGCTACAAGGCATTCCATGGCTGACAGAAACCATTGCTTTATCCAAGCAAATTTTAATGGTGGAAGAAACGGGCATTCATGCTCATTTTAGTCAAATCAGCTGCCGAACCTCAGTTGAGCTAATTCGTTGGGCAAAATCCCGTAAATTGCCTATCACATGTGATGTTGCTATGCATCAGCTTCATTTAACTGATGACGATATAGAAGGTTATAATGTCAATGCTTATGTGCTGCCGCCTCTTCGTTCAAACACAGACCAAAAAGCACTGATTGCAGGTTTGCAAGATGGCACGATTGATGCGATTTGTAGCCATCATGAACCATTATCATCAAGCGCCAAACAAGCGCCATTTGCTGAAAGCACACCTGGCATTAGTAACTTTGATACTTTTGTCGCATTGGGATGTAAACTGGTTCACGATGGTGTTTTAACGGTTGAACAATTGATTGAAAAAATCTGCCTAAACCCTGCTAAGATTGCAGGTATTGACAATTACGCCCAAATTGGAGGCGCGGTGCTGATTGACCCAAAACAAAGTTGGCTTGTTGATAGTCAATCGCTACTTTCTCAAGGTAAAAACACGCCATTTATGGGTAGACAACTGACAGGCAAAACTATTAAAGTATTTTTTGAGTAAATCTTATCAGATAAATTAAAAACATTGTCAATCTTGATTTGATTTATCTTGATGCAATTGGTCTCTAACCGTCATTAAAGCAAATCCTAGTAAATTTAATCCCTGCCAATGGTGGGGATTATGAATATTGGGATTATCTTTTGCCATACCAATTCCCCAAATTCTATCTACAGGACTTGCTTCTACCAAAATGCGATTGTCTGTATTCAGTAAATAGGCTTTTAAGTCTGGATTTTGACTAAATTTTGCAAAATTACCAGCAGTTACAATGTCAAAACGATGTTTTTGCCAACGACCATCGTCAAAATTTTGAATTTTTCGCCCCAAATCTTTAGCTTGTTTGGGGTGTTTGCTCATTAAGATTTTGGTAAATATTTTATCATCATCAAATAACTTGGCTTTTTGTGCCATCATATAATGTTCAGCGGTTGGGTATAAAATACCATCCACAGTAAAATTGGCAGGCCACCACTGGCTAAAACAGCTAACGTCAAGTTTTTGTGTATGTTTTGGAGTATGTCCCCAAAAATAAATGTATTTTAAGTTTTCACCATTTTTATGTTTATTTTTTAACCAATCTAAATCGTAAGTCATCACAATCATCCATAAATAAAACACCCAAAAATCCAAAAACTTTTGGGCGGTAAGTAAATGTCTATTAATTTTTTAGGTTAGTCCACTAGCAAGCCATCAAGTCGCATTACGGTATGTAAATCCTTATCACCACGTCCAGAAACATTGATGATAATGGATTGGTCTTTGGTCATGGTTTTGGCAAGTTTTAGACCATAAGCCACAGCGTGAGAGCTTTCTAGTGCAGGAATGATGCCTTCGGTGCGTGTCAGAGTACGAAAGGCGTCTAACGCTTCATCATCATTGATAACGGCATATTCTACTCGTTTCATATCTTTTAAAAAACTGTGTTCAGGACCAACGCCGGGGTAATCAAGCCCTGCTGAGATACTGTGAGTTTCTAAAATTTGCCCTTCGTCATCTGCCATCAAATAAGTGCGATTGCCATGCAGTACGCCAATTTTTCCGGCATTGAGCGGAGCGGAGTGTTTGCCGGTATCAATGCCAAGGCCGCCAGCTTCTACACCATACATAGCAACATCTTTATCGTTTAAAAATTCATAAAAAAGCCCCATGGCATTTGAGCCGCCACCAACACAGGCCACTAAAGCATCAGGAAGTTTGTCTTCTTTTTCAAGGTGCTGCAGGCGAGCTTCACGACCAATAATCGCCTGAAAATCACGCACAAGCTGCGGATAAGGATGTGGGCCTGCTACAGTACCAATGACGTAATAGGTATCATCAACATTTGTAACCCAGTCTCGCATGGCTTCGTTCATTGCATCTTTTAGAGTGCGCGAACCTGAAGTAACAGGTACAACGGTAGCTCCAAGTAGCTGCATGCGATAAACATTCATTTTTTGACGCTCAACGTCATCAGCGCCCATATACACCACACATTCCAATCCCAGTCGTGCGGCGATGGTTGCTGTGGCGACGCCATGCTGACCCGCTCCTGTTTCAGCAATGACGCGTTTTTTGCCAACAATTTTTGCCAATAGTGCCTGTCCGATGGTGTTATTGACCTTGTGAGCGCCTGTATGGTTTAAATCTTCTCGTTTTAGATAAATCTTGGCACCACCTGTTTCTTGTGTTAAACGTTGGGCAAAATATAATGGCGTGGGTCTACCAACATAATTTACTAAATCATGATGATATTCTTCCCAAAATTGAGGGTTGCTTTTAACTTGATTGTAAATTTTTTCGAGTTCTTCAATGGCTGCCATCAGCGTTTCAGATACAAAACGCCCACCATGTACACCAAAATGACCCAATGAGTCAGGAAATTGTGTAAAATCAGTCATAAAAAATCCTGTGATTATCCTGTGATTAATGCCTTATAAATTTTTAGTTACGCTAAGCCCTGCAAAGGTTTGAGCGGTTGGCATGACTTCTAAACGATTGATGTTGATGTGTTTGGGTTGATTGATAAGCCAAAGCACCATATTACTAATGTCTTGAGGGGTGATATAGTTTATATCTGCGTAGGTTTGTGAGACTTTATTGGTATCGCCCTTAAAGCGTACCTGACTAAATTCAGTATCCCCACAAAGTCCAGGTTCAATGTTAGTGACTCGAACTTTTTTGCCAATGAGGTCAGCTCGTAAATTTAAACTAAACTGTTTGACAAAAGCTTTGGTTGCTCCATAGACGTTTGCCCCAAAATAGGGATAATTACCAGCGATTGAACCAATATTGATAATATAACCATCATTTTTGGCAGTCATAAAAGGCAGTACTTCGTGCGTTACTAAAGTCAGTCCCATAATGTTGGTATTTATCATCGTTTGCCAGTCAGAAAAATCGGCTTTGTCTGCCGATGACAAACCTAATGCCAATCCTGCGTTATTGATTAAGACATCAATATCACTTAAATTTACACTGTGCAGAGCCTGACGTGCGCCTTGAGTATCGCACACATCAAAACACAAGGGGGTAAAACCATCGCCAAGCTCATCTTTTAGTTCATTAAGTTTACTTTGACGTCTGCCCGTACCAATCACTTGATGACCTGCTTTGACCAAATCAATAGCAATTTGTTTGCCAAAACCTGAAGTAACACCTGTAATTAAAATGTTCATAATCCACCTGTTGTTAAGTTTTTGATAAATAAATCCATTTTGTATTCGTCTTTAACGCCTTTTTGGCTTTCAATACCACCACTAACATCAACCCCCGAGATTTTTTTGGTTAAATCAGTGTTTTGGACAACATCAGAAATGTTATCAGGTGTGAGACCACCTGCCAAATAAATGGGTAAAGGTGAATGTTTGGGGATTTTTGACCAATCAAAAACAGTGCCCGTACCGCCGAGTTTGTTGGGGTGGTAGGCGTCCAAAATCACGCCGCTAGCCCCATATTTTTTAAGCTCATCAATTTTAGTTAAAATCTCATCACTGGTTAAATCACTGTTTATTTGAATGGCTTTTATCCAGCGTTTATTAATAGCATTTGCCAACCGCTGACAATCATTGGCGCTTTCGTTGCCATGAAATTGTATCACATCAAAAGCCACTGTTTGGCTTAAAATTTTTAATTCATTTAATTCCATATTAACAACAAGAGCAACGATGGTGGTAAATGCAGGAATTTTTTTAACTAGAGTTTGGGCAATTTGTGGGGTGATATAACGCGGACTTGGTGGATAAAAAACAAACCCAATAGCAGAGACGCCAAGACGGACAGCGACTTCAATGTCTTTAGAGTGTGTCAGTCCACAAAATTTTACGGGTAAAACCATTACATAAATCCAAATAAAATTTAACTTAACATGATTTTAAAAAGAAGTCCAATTTTTTCAAAATTAAAGAATAATTTTACTTAAATATCAATATATTAAATAAATTTATCATAAAAATTTATAAAATATTAACTTTAGATTATAATTATCCATAAATGAGCGTTAAAAAACCCTTGTGTTTTTAGTACAAAGTGGTATTATCTTATTTACTTATGACCTAATGAGTTTTTTTGATAAAACTGATAATTTTATTTTAATCGCAAACAAAAGGTGTCACTATGACCATTCAGCAAGCCATTGAGAGAGTACAAAAAAATTACGCTCATCAGCCTGAGTTTATTCAGGCTGTACAGGAAGTTGCCATGAGCGTTGAAAAGGTGTATGCAGATAATCCAAAATATGAATCTTTAAAGGTGTTTGAGCGTTTGTGTGAACCGGACCGCATCATTAATTTTCGGGTGAATTGGGAAGATGACCAAGGTGAAGTTCAGGTAAACCGCGGTTGGCGTGTGCAATTTAGTAACGCCATTGGACCTTATAAAGGCGGTATCCGTTTTCATCCAACGGTCAATGAGGGTGTGCTTAAGTTTTTAGGATTTGAACAAATCTTTAAAAATGCTTTGACTGGCTTGCCTATGGGTGGTGCAAAGGGCGGTTCTGATTTTGACCCCAAAGGCAAATCAGAGGCTGAAATTCGCCGTTTTTGTTATGCCTTTATGCGTGAACTGTATAAAAACATTGGTCAGGATATGGACGTTCCTGCAGGTGATATTGGCGTAGGCGGCCGTGAAGTTAATTATATGTTTGCCATGTACAAAAACCTAACCCGTCAGTTTGAAGGAGTTTTAACAGGTAAAGGCGTGGGGCATGGCGGTAGCTTGATTCGTACTGAAGCTACAGGTTATGGGCTTGTGTACTTTTTGGATAGTATGTTAAAAACTCAAAATGATACATTACAAGGTAAAACTGTGCTGGTATCAGGCGCAGGTAACGTAGCTCAATACGCCGCTGAAAAAGCCATGCAGCTTGGTGGAAAGGTGATTACATTTTCAGATTCTAAAGGTACTTTGGTGGACAAAGCAGGGTTTACCCAAGAAAAAATTGATTGGGTTAAAGAGCATAAAGCCAATGGTTTTGCCTTAAAAGACTATGTTGAAAAATTTGGTGGTGAATGGCTAGAAGGTCAAAAACCTTGGCAGTTTGAAGCCGAAGTTGCTTTACCTTGCGCCACCCAAAACGAAGTGGATGAAGACAATGCCAAAGCATTGGTAAAATTGGGCGTCAAATACGTTGCTGAAGGGGCAAATATGCCACTGACCGCCCAAGCAATTGATGTAGTGCGTGATGCAGGCATTGCTTACGCTCCTGGTAAAGCTGCCAATGCAGGCGGGGTTGCCGTGTCTGGTCTTGAGATGAGTCAAAACTCAGTGCGTCAGTACAAAACATTTGAAGAACTTGACGTGCAATTACAACAAATCATGAAAAACATCCATGATAATGCGTTGGCAGCTGCTCAAAAATATGGCACAACAAAGGGCGCAGTGGATTATATGACAGGTGCTAACGTTGCAGGGTTTACTCAAGTTGCAAATGCTTTGGTTGCTTATGGCATTTTGTAATTTGTATTACATGTCTGATTAGTTTGCAAGTCGTTATTAAACACCAATTTTTTTAATTGGTGTTTTTATTTGGATTTGTCAAACAATAAAAAATTTGTTATAATTTTAATTCTGTGTATTTTTAACAGACTAGATGACACACACAAACCCATAAAGTTAGCAGGGTGTTTGGCTAATTTAAGATTGGCTGGATTTGTTAATTGGTTTGTGGAGGCATAACCCAAAATTTTAAGGACTTTTTTTATGTCAAACCCTACTCAAGTTGCAATGCGTGATTTGCTTGAAGCCGGTGCTCATTTTGGACACCAAACTCGTTTTTGGAATCCAAAAATGAACCAATACATTTTTGGTGCTCGTAACGGCATTCATATTATCAACCTTGAACACACCGTAAAACAATTTAGTGAAGCCCTAAACTTTGCAAACAAAGAAGCTGCTAACAACAATAAGATTTTATTTGTCGGTACAAAACGCGCGGCAAGTGCCGTGATTCGTGAACAAGCTACTCGCGCTGGCATGCCTTATATTGACCATCGTTGGCTTGGCGGTACTTTGACCAACTGGAAAACCATTCGTCAATCAATCACTCGTTTGCGTGAGCTTGAAAAACAAGCTGAAGATGGTACTTTTGCTAAATTAACTAAGCGCGAAGCTCTTGAACGCACTCGCGATATGCAAAAATTAGAGCGCGCCTTGGGTGGTATTAAGGACATGGGCGGATTGCCAGATGCGTTATTTGTAATTGACGTTGACCACGAAGCTATTGCCATCAAAGAAGCCAAAAACTTAGGCATCAAAGTAATTGGTGTGGTTGATACTAACTCAAATCCTGACAATGTAGATTATGTAATTGCTGCCAATGATGACGCTATTCGCGCTATTAGCCTATATGCTACCGCTATGGCAGATGCTATCATTGCAGGTAAAGAGTATGCCAAAACTCAAGGTAAAGCTCAAAATCAAGAAACAACTGAGCAAGCTGCCGCCGAATAATTTGGCAAATTAATCAATAAATGAAGGGCGTGCAGTATCAAATAAAGATGCTTCGCGCCTTTTAATTTTAAAATAAATTTTAATTTAAAAATCAAGAATTAAGGTTAAATTATGACTCAAGTTTCAGCCAAATTGGTAAAAGAATTAAGAGACCGTACAGGTCTTGGTATGATGGAATGCAAAAAAGCATTAGAAGAAGCTAGTGGTGATATTGAGCTTGCCATTGACAATCTGCGCAAATCAGGTCAAGCAAAAGCTGCTAAAAAAGCGGGTAATATTGCAGCTGATGGCGCAATCATCATTGCCCAAACTGCTGGTAAAGCCTTGCTTTTAGAAGTAAACTGTCAAACCGATTTTGTTGCTAAAGATGAAAACTTTACCGCCTTTGCTAACAAAGTTGCGCAAATTGCTTTGGACAACAACACAACTGACGTTGCTGCTTTATCTGCTCTTAACTATGAAGATGGTGTATCAGTTGAAGAAGCCCGTGTTGCTTTGGTACAAAAAATCGGTGAAAATATCCAAATTCGTCGCGCTGAAATTATTGAAGGAGCGACACTTGCCACTTACAGACACGGCATCCGTATTGGTGTGGTGGTATCTTATGAAGGTGGAAACGAAGAAGTAGGCAAAGCGGTCGCGATGCAAGTTGCGGCATTTAACCCAATTTCAGTTAATGAAGACAGTGTGCCTGCTGATGTTTTAGCGCGTGAAAAAGATATTATTGAAGTTAAAGCCAAAGAATCAGGGAAACCTGCAGACGTTATGGAAAAAATGATTACTGGTGGTTTGCAAAAGTATCTAAACGAAGTTACTTTGGTTAATCAGCCTTACGTTATGAACAACGAGCAAAAAGTTGGCGACGTATTAAAAGCTGAAGGTGCAACTGTACTTGGCTTTAGACGTTTTGAAGTGGGTGAAGGCATTGAGAAAAAACAAGAAGACTTTGCTGCTGAAGTTGCTGCTGCTCAGGCTGCTGCTGCCAAATAATTAATCATTTTTAAATTATTATATCAAAGCCCAGTTTATTACTGGGTTTTGTTTCGTGTTAAAGATTTTAATATGGGCTTTAATGAGAATGGTGGTTAAATTTTACAAGAAATTTTATTCAAAAAAAGGTAAAATAATCTCAATTTTTATTTGAGAGAACAGTATGACTGCTTTTAACAAAAACACATTTATTCAACTATTATTAGATTATCAAGTATTAAAATTTGGTGAATTTACACTCAAATCTGGGCGCGTAAGTCCATATTTTTTTAACGCAGGACTGTTATCATCAGCTAAAGCTTTGGATATGCTAGCCTCAGGCTATGCAGATATTTTAGCCAAACAATTAAAAGATGCATCAAACCCAACAATTTTTGGAGCGGCATACAAAGGCATTCCATTTGTGGCGGCAACAGCTCAAACATTATGGCAAAAGCATCAAATTGATGTGGATTGGGGGTATAACCGCAAGGAAGCTAAAACGCATGGTGAAGGTGGTAATTTAGTTGGCGCCCCATTATTGGGCAAGTCGGTTTGGGTGATTGATGATGTTATGACTGCTGGTACCGCAGTGCGTGAAGTGGTTGATATTTTAGGTGGTGCAGGAGCAACATTAGCAGGGATTGTCATTGCTCTTGATAGAAAAGAGCGGGGTCAGGACACACGTTCAGCGGTTGAACAAATCAAAGAAGACCTAGGCGTGCCCGTATTTTCTTTAGTGGATATTGACGATATTATTGAGTTTTTGCGTAATAAAGGTGAGCATCAGATTTTGGAAAAAATGCGAGCTTATCGAAATGAATACGGTGTATAAAAAGGGGGTTATAATGATGTTAAAGTTTTTAATTGTGATGGATGACATTGCAACCATTAATTATAAAAAAGATACCACACTTGCGATGATGTGGGCAATTTGCGAGCGCGGACATAGCGTATCTTATTGTCAAATCCATGATTTGTGGTTAAATATGGGCGAGTTGCAGGTGGATAGTCAGTCTGTTCATGTTTTTAAAAATCCAGAAAAATTTTATGAGTTGGGTGAAAAAAGCACACAACCAGCACAAAATTTTGACGTGATTTTAATGCGTAAAGACCCACCTTTTGATATGAATTTTATTTATACCACTTATCTTTTGGACAAAGCTGCGTCTTCGGGTGTTTTAGTGGTTAATAATCCATCATCAATTCGTGATTGCAATGAGAAATTATTTGCCACTTGGTTTAGTGATGAGATGAGCCCAACCATTGTAACTGCCAAACAAGCCCATGTTTGCACATTTATTGAGCAACATCAGGATGTGATTGTTAAGCCTTTAGATGGTATGGGCGGTATGGGTATTTTCCGTTTAACAGCGGACAATCCCAATATCGGTTCAACGCTTGAAATGCTTACCCAGCAAGAAAGTTTACCAATTATGGCACAAAAATATTTGCCTCAAATCAAAGATGGTGATAAGCGTGTATTGATTGTTGGTGGTGAAGTTGTGCCTTATTGCTTGGCAAGAATTCCAAAAGCTGGTGAAACAAGAGGAAATTTGGCAGCAGGTGGTCGCGGTGTTGCCATGGCTTTGACCGAAGAAGAAATGGCAGTTGCTAAAAAAGTTGCGCCTGTTTTAATGCAAAAAGGCTTATATTTTGTGGGTCTGGATTTAATTGGGGCAAAAATCACAGAAATTAATGTAACCAGTCCAACATGTGTGCGTGAGATTGATGAGCAGTGTGGTACAACGATTGCCACTGATTTTATCGTGTTCATTGAAAATAAGTTAAATAAGGGCAGCAAATGACAAAAAATGTGTTAATGATGGCAGCAGGAACGGGCGGTCATGTATTTCCTGCTTTGGCGGTTGCTGATGAATTACAAAAGCGCGGTGCAACCATTCATTGGTTGGGGACACCAACGGGCATGGAAAATGAATTGGTGGCAAAGCATGGCTATCAGTTTCACGCCATTGATATGCAAGGGCTTCGCGGCAAGGGCTTATTGCGTATGATTAAATTGCCATTTATGTTGTTAAAAACGGTACTGAAAGCAAAAAATATCATTAAAGAAAATGACATTGCTGTTAGTGTTGGCTTTGGTGGCTATGTTACCGCGCCTGGTGGTTTGGCAACTAAATTAAGCAAAAAACCATTGATTATTCATGAACAAAACGCCATAGGTGGTATGAGTAATCGCAATTTGGCGCGTTATGCAGATAGGGTGCTCCAGGCTTTCCCGGGTGTATTTGATGGCATGGCAAGCACTCTAAAAAGTCCACCTATGACGGTGGGTAATCCTGTGCGTGGTAATATTACTGGCATTGCTCAACCAAGTTTGCGATACAATTTAAATGACCAAACCCCATTAAAAGTTTTGGTAGTAGGAGGTTCGCTTGGAGCGGCAGCCATCAATAAAGCAGTGGTTGAACTGTTAAAAATAAGTGATTTTCCCCTATCGGTACGCCACCAATGTGGCAAAGCTAATCATCAAGAAATGCTGGTTGCTTACTCTCAAGCAAATATTAATACCAGTTTACATACTTTAGAATTATTGCCATTCATTGATGATATGGCAGCAGCTTATTCATGGGCAGATGTGGTGATATGTCGAGCGGGCGCTTTAACAGTAACCGAAATTAGTAATGCAGGTATCGCAGCAATTTTTGTGCCCCTGCCTCATGCAGTGGATGACCATCAAACCGCCAATGCCAAATCGTTGACCGACCATCAAGCGGGTATTTTAATGCCTCAAAATACTTTAAATGGTGAAAGTTTGCAGAAAATTTTAAAAGGTTTAGACCGTAACACATGCTTGCAAATGGCAGAAAAAGCCCGTCAGTTAGCCATGCCTAAATCCACTGAATTGGTCGCTGATGAAATTTGGAAATATTTGGTGAAATCATAAATACGCCATGTAATTACAAAAACAAATAAAGTGTGTTACAATAATTTTTTTGTCTAAAATTACCACATTCATACGCATTCATTATTAATGAATAATAAAACCGACTATCAAAAAGAGAAAACCATGCCAAACGAATCCTTACCTAATTCTTTGAATTATATTCCAGAAATGCGACGAATCAACACCATTCATTTTGTTGGGATTGGTGGGGCTGGTATGTGTGGTATTGCTGAGGTGCTTTATAATCAAGGCTATCAAATTACAGGTTCGGATATCAAAGATAGTGTGGTTACCAAGCGATTAACATCCTTGGGTATGACCATTTTTATTGGTCATGATGCTAAAAATGTAGCAGATGCTGATGTGATTGTGGTATCTAGCGCCATTGACAAAAGCAATCCAGAAATCCAAGCGGCATTGATGGCGCGCCTGCCTGTGGTACGTCGGGCAGATATGCTGGGTGAGCTGATGCGTTATCGCCATAGCATTGCCGTTGCTGGTGCCCATGGTAAGACAACGACAACCAGTCTTTTGACGATGATGCTGACTGAAGCAGGGCTTGACCCAACCTATGTCATTGGTGGCAAATTAAATGCCTCGGGCAAAAACGCATCTTTAGGTCAATCACGCTATTTGGTAGCAGAAGCCGACGAATCCGATGCATCTTTTTTGTCGTTGCGTCCAATGGCGGCAATTGTTACCAATATTGATGAAGACCATATGGAAACTTATGGTAATGATTTTAACAAACTCAAACAAGCCTACATTCAGTTTTTGCAAAACATGCCATTTTATGGTTTAGCGGTACTGTGTGGCGATGACCCGGAACTGTCATCTATGATTGATGACATCGCTCGCCCAGTTTTGACCTTTGGATTACAAGAACACAATGATGTGCGTGCGGTGAATTTGGTGGTTGATGGTGTCAAAACCCATTTTACAGTTTTAAGAAAAGACCGCGACCCTTTGCCCTTAACGCTTAATATTCCTGGTGAACATAATGTTTATAACGCATTAGCCGCAATTACATTAGCAACCGATGAAGGCGTAAATGACGATGCGATTATCCAAGCAGTCAGCAAATTTGCAGGCGTGGGTAGACGTTTTGAACATCAGGCTGATGTTGTGTATGATGGTGGTAATGTTTTATTGATTGATGATTATGGACATCATCCAACCGAAGTGGCTGCCACCATTAAGGCTGCTCGTCAAAGTTATCCTGACCGCCGTTTAGTGATGATGTTTCAACCACATCGTTATAGCCGCACCAGAGATTGCTTTGATGATTTTGTAAAAGTATTATCAGAAGTTGATGAGCTTCTGCTGCTGGACGTATATAGTGCTGGCGAAACGCCGATTCAAGGAGCAGATACCAAATCACTTGCTCGCAGTATTCGTTCTCGTGGTCAAGTTGACCCTGTTTTATTATCCATAGATGACAAAGACCAAATCGCTCAAGTATTAAAAAATATTCTAAAAGCCAATGATATGCTAATTACCCAAGGGGCAGGTAATGTTGGGCAAATTTCTTTAGATTTGGCAGCCAACAATTTATATCTTGATTAATCACAATAATTTAAGATAATCGTGCAATATTTCTCAATTAAATCTCAAAAGATAAAGACAATTAAAAAGGTAAATTATGACCATTGATGTAAAAAAATTTGGCAAAGTGGCTGTGGTGTGTGGCGGTTTTAGCTCAGAACGTGAAGTGTCATTAGATAGTGGCAAGGCGGTTTTAAATGCTTTGTTATCTAAAGGTGTAGATGCTCATCATTTTGACCCAAAAGAAACCAGTATTGAGCAGTTAAAAGATTTTGACCGTGTTTTTAATGTATTGCATGGGACATTTGGCGAAGACGGTGGTCTACAAGGGGTGCTTGACGGTTTTGGTGTGCCTTATACAGGTTGCGGGGTTTTGGCGTCAGCAATTGCAATGGATAAGTTTCGTAATCGTTTAATTTGGCAAGGGTTTGGACTTCCAAACGTGCCTTATGTTGTATTAAATGATAATACTGATTTTGAGCAGGTTGAGCGTGAATTTGGCTTACCTTTATTTGCAAAACCAGCTGCAGAGGGTAGCAGTGTCGGCGTGGTGATGGTGGAAAATGCTGGTGAACTGGCTAAAATATATCCAACCTTAAAACGATATCATGGTGAGATTTTGGCTGAAAAAGCCATTACTGGCGGTGAGTATGCGTGTGCAATTTTAGGTGATGAGGATTTTCCAAGCATTCGCATCATTCCAACAGGTAAATTTTATGATTATGATGCCAAATATTTGCGTGATGATACCATTTATCAATGCCCATCGGATTTAACCAAAGAACAAGAACAACAAATGCGTCAAATTGCTAAGAAGGCTTTTGCTGCGATCGGCGGCAAGGGTTGGGCAAGAGTGGACTTTTTAAAAGATGACAAGGGTGTTTTGTATTTATTGGAATTAAACACAGTTCCAGGCATGACCTCACATAGCCTTGTGCCAATGGCGGCTAAAGCGCGTGGTATTAGTTTTGAAGAATTGTGTTTGATGATTTTAGAACAAACATTATAAAAAATAATGAATCAGATAAATGCGTAATATTGCTAACAAGCAATATTACTGCAAGAATTAATCCAATAATCCTTTTTTAATGTTAAATAATGTACTTTTGTGGTAAAAATCATAAAAATTGTAAAAAAACAAGTGACAAAATCGGTTAATATAATGTCAATTTTGGGTATTTATTGGGCAATGGAACATCAATATGCAGCTAGGTCAAATCAGTAAACTATCCTTAAAACCCTTAAAACCATGGCAATCTGCCGTTGGAACGGTATTTTTGGTGTTTTTAGTTGGGTTTTTGTTATTGAATATTTTAAAAAAAAGACCTGCCAAACCAATCGTAATTGATGATAAATATCTCACCCCTGCTGAAGCACAAGCGTTATCTCATGCTTTGACACAGTTGGGCGATGTGGAGTTTTTTGGTGCTGATTTAAAACAGATTCATCAGGCTGCATCTTCATTAAATTGGGTAGAAAATGTTGATGTTTACCGAGATTGGTATCAAGGAGTTTTAGTAACAGCAACATCAAGAAGAGCCATTGCCAAATTTGGTAGCTACCAGATGCTAGATGCTAATGGAGTGATATTTGAACCTGTTGATAGTAACCAATTGTTGAGTAAAAACTTAATTAGATTGCAGGGGGATTCTACCGAAGCTAGAAATATTATGCAACAATTGTACCGCATTAATATGTGGTTTGCCCCTTTAAACATCAGTGTGGATGATTTAGTCTTGACGTCAAGACAAACGTGGATTATTCGTTTTAACAATGGATTGCGAATCATTGTGGATCGTGATGATACCGAGCAAAAACTGTATAATTTACCCAAAATTTTACAAAAACAATACAATAACCAAATGAGCTTGATACAATCCATTGATTTGAGATATAAAAATGGCTTTGTTATTGCATGGAAAAATGCAAATAGTCAAGCATCAACCGACTCAACACCAAAAAAATAGCGATAAAAGGTTCGATGATATAAATAACCATTTGTTTTGTAGTGGATTTTTCTAAAAAGGTTTATTATTGCCATGATTGAAGATTTAGTAGACATACGTGCAGTTGTTCACTTAAGCTCCACAGCAGTACAGACAGCTGTGGGTTATGTGGATGCGCATAGCAAAAAACTGAAAATCATGGCAATTGGTCATGTAAATACTCGAAGTTTTTTTGGTGGTTCAATTGTGGACTCTCAAGAGTTGTCACAAGCAATAGAAGCGTCTTTAAAAGAAGCGACCGATATGGTAAGTATTGATTTTCGTGATGTTGGATTATCCTTTTCAACACCTGCAATGGCAAGCATTAATGGTATGAGTCAGCTTAATTTAACTAATCAACATTACCCAAATCCAAATGGTCGTAAAATTGTTGCTGGCGATGTAAAAAGACTTCTGGATGATATTGAAAAATATTTTAACGAAAAACGATTTGCAGCAATACAAATGAATGTTCAATGCATGGTGCTTGATGATAGCGATAAAATGCTTAAAAATGCGATTGGCATGACTGCAAATAAACTGACTTTAGGTTATCATCTTAATAGCGTGCCATGCAGTTATTACCAGCAAATGAAAGGGTTATTTGCTCAGAGTGGCTTGGGTATTCATCCTGCATTATTTTCTGGCGTTGCCAGTGCTGAGTACGCATTATATGCAGATGAAAAAGAACGTGGTGTGTGTTTTATTAACATTGGGGCAGGTAGTACAAACGTCTGCATTTATAAGCAAAATATTTTGTTGTTCAGTCATTGTTTTGATTTTGGTGGACGTACCATTGACGAACGAATTGCTAAGTGGCTAAATGTATCACTTGATGAGGCAGAATGTCTAAAAAAAGAATACGGTACAGCTGACCCAAGTGGCGTTGCGAAAAGTGAAGTAACTACTCTAAAACGATATGCCCACGAAGGCGAAGTCGTCTTTTTTATTTATGAATTATGTTCCTACATTGAGGAGGAATATTATAGATTGATGGATATGATTTTTACTCAAATCCGAAACAGAGATGAACGTTTTCAAGATTATATAGATTCAGGAGCAGGAATTGTATTATCTGGCGGCGCTACAAATATGAATAAACTAGATACATTGATTGAAAGAAAGTTTAATATAAATGTACGAAAAAGTAGCCAAAACCATACCGTTGGGTTGTGTTCAAAGTATTTAAATGATGATAACATTAAACTGGTAAGAGCTCGTTTAAAAGACAGTAGATTTAACGATGTAATTGGTGCATTATTATATCAGTTTGGTGACGAATTTCAAAAATATGAACAGTTAAAGTATTTTAATGACGAACCAGATGGGCTGTTCCACCGTTTAAAATTAAATAAATTAAAGACCCAGTTGAGTAAATTGAATAAATTAAAAAACTGGATATAAGAAATTGATGATAGGCATGGTAAATAAAACGTAGGGGTGTTATAAATGTCAAAATATGGTATTTCAAATTTAGAAAATGATGATATTGTACCATACAACCAACAAGCTCAATTTTTGGTATTTGGTGTTGGAGGTGCTGGTGGTAATGCAGTTGAGCATATGGTGCAACAAGGGGTAAATGGTGTAACTTTTGTGTGCGCTAATACGGATATACAAGCACTTAATCGATTATCCGTTCCTAATAAAATTCAACTTGGTTTTGAGTTAACCAGAGGTTTGGGTGCCGGTGCAAATCCTGAAGTAGGACGTAAATCTGCTGAAATGGACGAAGAAGCTATCCGTAATGTACTGGCAGGTCATGATATGGTGTTTATCACCGCAGGTATGGGTGGGGGAACAGGAACGGGCGCAGCTCCTGTGGTTGCACGCATCGCTAAAGATATGGAGATTCTTACGGTTGCTGTTGTTACCATGCCATTTGCTTTTGAGGGAGCAAAACGTACGATAGTGGCGCGTTCAGGGCTTGAGCAAGTTTTACAATACGTTGATTCCATCATTACCATCCCTAATGACAAAGTGCTTGATATTTATGGCAATATCGGTTACGAAGAAGCCTTGCGTAGAGCTGATGATGTATTACTACACGCTGTGAATGGCTTAGTGCAAACAGTAAGCACAACAGGTCATATCAATACTGACTTTAATGATATTCGTACGGCGATGACGGCTCGGGGTTACGCGATGATGGGCGTTGGACGCGCTAGTGGCGAAGGGCGTGCAACCAAGGCAACCCAAATGGCGATTTGCTCACCACTGCTTGATGATTTGCGTCTTGAAAATGCTAAAGGCCTATTGGTTAATATCACTTCTGGCATGTTGATAGCTAATGAAGCCATGGAAGTATCAAAAATTTTACAAGATTTGGTAGATTTAGAAAACGGTCATATTTTTTATGGTTTTGTAACCGATGAAAGTATGGGTGACGATATTCATGTAACGGTAATTGCGACAGGTTTGACCGTTGATGATGAGCCTAAAATCAAACCAGCACAAGCTGTCGAAGCAATACGTGAAAACGTTCAGCAGGTTCATGGTGGTCAAGGAGCATCATCTCAGTCGCATCCTTACGCACATCAAGCTGCCCCAATGAAAATGCAGGCTCAAAGCCAAACAGTCATGGATTTTTTAAATAAACAAGCAAAACCATCATAATTAAACCAAAAATGAATATTGATTTGCACAGCCATAGCACATGTTCTGATGGCACCTACTCGCCAAAAGAATTATTAGAATTAGCGCATCGTGCAAACATTCAAACTTTTGCTTTGACTGATCATGATACAATTTTGGGTCTAAAAGAAGCTCACCAGTCAGCAAAGGCATTAGGAATCCGTTTGATTAATGGCGTGGAAATTAGCTGTAAGCATAATTTAACTGGCGGTTATGGTAAAAATCAGGCTGTAACTAAAAGCATTCATGTGGTAGCACTGGATTTTTATGATTCTGAAAAATTGCAAAATAGACTGTCTGTTTTGCAAAATAGTCGGGAAAATCGTGGTCAGCAAATTGTCCAAAAACTTGCAGAAATTCTTGCTCTAAATCCAGACATACTTTGGCAAAAGGTTCTTGTTAAAGCTTGCCACAATCCAAAAGCTGTTGGCAGAGCCCATATTGCTCAGGTTTTGTATGAAATTGGTCAAGTAAAAACTGTACAAGAAGCTTTTGATAAGTTTTTGGCGGATAATAAGCCTGCCTATGTTTCCATAGATGCTATCGGTATGCAGGAGGCAATTGGTCTTATTCATCAATGTGGCGGTTATGCAGTTTTGGCGCATCCAACTCGTTATAATTTATCAGCAACTCGGGTACGCAAACTGATTGCAGAATTTGCCAGTTTTGGCGGTGATGCCGTAGAGCTTCCCAGTCCAACCGAACCCATAAGTACCCGAGCGATGATTGATCGCTGTATTGATGGTCATAAACTTATGGTTTCAGTGGGTAGCGATTTTCATGGAACAAATATGCCGTGGCGAAAATTAGCTCAAGTTGCTTCTTTAAAAGCCAATCAGATTGGCATCTGGACTTGTTTTAGGGGTGATGCTGTTTAATCTATAATTCGTTGATTTTCGGTTATATTTTCACAAAAAGCTGACAAAATACTGGTTGCAAAACTGCCCGCAGGTAATATAAAACTTAACACAAGTGTATCTTCTTCTTTCCAACCCCAAGTCATCTTTTGAGGTAGTAACCGTAAACTTCGCCAACTTAGCTGACTATTTATTTTTAATAACCCTTCAGCTAGATTTATAAATTGTGGTGCATTTAGAATTTTATCTTCTATTTGTCTCGCCAAAAGACTGCTTTTACGCTCACCAATACCAAATAATATGCTGGCAATATGAATATCATGAATGTGCAATCTTTGGTAAATGGTTGAATCAATGTTGTTGGTAAAAATAGAATGACTGCCATCTAAATTAAAAACATCACCTAAAATCGGTGTTTGCCAATTATCTGATTGCTCTCTTTCTTCTAAAATAGCATTAAAAATTAAACCTTTAGCAACAGAAATATATAAAGAATGCTTTTCTCTATCTTTTTTATGTGGTTTGTAAGATTTATTGCTTTTTAATATATCTTCAAAAAATTGATAGGTTTTTTCTATATTAGCGCCATCACGACCAAAACGCTGTTTACCAAAATAATTAGGCACCCCAATTTCTTTTATTTGTTGTAATCGATGATTTATTTTTTCTTTATCGCCAATAACCTTTTTTAAACAAATGGTAAAATGGTTGTGTTTATGAGTGCCACGATTTAATTTTTTATTATGCCAAATATAGTTTAAAATACAAACAAATTCGCCAGCATTTAAATTTTGCTTGCTGATAAAATTATCAAAATCGATATCGGGTTTTTGTTTTTTAGGTATACGTAAACTAAACCATTGGTAGGTTTTGGCATTTCTGTCTTTTAATCCACTATAACCAATATCAGATATGGCGATATTTGCCCATTTTGCTAAAAGACGCGCCACAAATAAGGTATTTAAATTAACTTTTTGTAAATAAATCCACAAATGCTCGCCTTCATGATTAAAATCAATATCTATTTTTTCGGTTACAATAAAATCATCAGGGGTTTGTTTAAATAGCGCAAAGGTCATGGGTTGTTTAATGGAATGTATTTTCATATTTTTTGATAATTTAAGAAATATTAAGATGAGAAAAACGGTTAAAAAACCAAATAATAAGGCATAACAAACTTATTAAAAAAGCAGCATAACCAATATTAATTAAACCAGCGTAATTGATAATGATACCACCTAATAAAGCACCGCCACCAATACCAATATTATAAATGCCCGAAAATAAACTCATAGCAACGTCTGTATAGTTTGACGCTGATTTTAATGTGCGTATTTGCAAAATTAAACTAATTAGTGTTATGCTAATTCCCCAAAAAATTACCAAAGTTCCCCAGGCGATTAATGAATTTTTGGAAATAGCCATAAGAGCTAAGCACAAACATAAACCAAAAAATGATAATGGCAATAAAGATTGTTGGAATTTTTCATAAAATTTACCAAAAATCATGCTGGCAAGCATACCAGAAACGCCAAAAACAAGCAAAATTGTAGTCGCGGTATTGGCAGTAAATTGATTGATGTGTATCATAAATGGCTCAATATAACTGTATGCACTAAAATGAGCTGTTACACCAAGCATGGTGAGTAAATAAATGATTAGTAGGGTTTTATTTTCTATAACTTTTGGTAAGCTTGCTAAACTGCCCGCATTTTTACTAGGTAATTTGGGTAGTATTTGAGCAATTATTAACATACAAAGAAGTCCAAAACTGCCAATTACCAAAAATGTAGCTTGCCAGCCCAGAGATTGCCCTAAAAGCCGACCCAAAGGCAGTCCCAAGATTGTGGCAAGCGCTGAACCTGTTGCGAGCATACCTAAAGCTATGGTTTGTTTGTTTTTTGGTGCAAGCCTAACAACCAAACTTGCAGTAATTGACCAAAAGATTGCATGGCTGAGTGCAACACCCGCTCGAGAAATTAGCAATATGGTAAAATTGGGTGAAAATACAGTTACTAAATGACTGACAACAAAGACAAAAAATATTAATAAAAGTAAAAATTTGCGTTCCATCTTAGCAGTAATAAGCATGGCGGGTAACGATAGCAAAGCTACAATCCATGCATAAACTGTCATCATAATACCTGTTTGGGTGGCGCTTTGATTAAAACTTTCACCAATATCAGATAGTAAAGCAATGGGAATAAATTCTGTGGTATTAAAAACAAATGCAGATAGAGCAAGCACCATCACTCTATAGGTGCGAACTTGATTATTTTTGTCTAAAATAGCTTGTTGTGAATGGGTCAAATTAGATTGTTTGGACATTATTTTGATAAAATTATGAATTATAACAATTTATTTGTTATAAGTTAAGAAAAATAAATGACCTTGATAAAAGTCATTAGTTTAAGATAGTTTACTAGATAAAATACTAAAAATGATGTTTAAAAGTATGTTGTATGTGTTATTTTTATGTTATAATTAGCTGATATGTAAATTTTAGCTTGCTGGAATTTACTGTAGATTAACCCTCCTAACTCGTTAATTGAGGATATATATATGGCAAAGGCCAAGTTTGAACGTAATAAACCGCACGTAAACGTGGGTACCATCGGACACGTTGACCATGGTAAAACCACTCTAACTGCTGCTATCGCAACTGTTGCTGCCAAACATCATGGTGGTGAAGCAAAAGACTATGCAGCGATTGACTCAGCTCCAGAAGAAAAAGCACGTGGTATCACCATTAATACTTCTCACATTGAGTATGACACCGCAAACCGTCACTAC